>CALHZE010000233.1 GCA_938040915.1 uncultured Bacteroidia bacterium
GGGTTGCTTTGAGGGATGAGCTCTGCCGCCTCTTTGCGCGAGAACGTATCTAAGTAGTTAGCATGATAGCGTGCAGCAAAGAGCCCATAGATAAGCGTCTGCGCATACCAATCTGCAAACTCTACTTGCGAGACATTGCTCATCAGCACGTTCTTTATGCGCAAGAGCTGCTGGTGAAGGTCATACCCAGTCTCGCTGGTGGGGTCGCCCAGTACGACGCGAACCGAGCGCGCCAAGAGTTGCGCCTTCCCTGCCATCAGCAGTGCCAACCGCTTAGCCGAGGTAATGGGCACGGGCTGCGCATCGCGTAGATGTGCCACAAGTTCAGCAAACTTAGCCTCGGCATCGGGGAGAGGCGCTAAGCGATCGCCGTCCTGCTCCGCCACACGCACTTCGAGCAGGCACTCCCCTTCTTGGTAGAGCAAAAAGTGGAGGAAGTCGGTAAAGACGATACAGTCGAGCCCTTGTTTGTAGCGATCGAACTGCTCCTTGTTCTGCCGCGCGCCCCTCAGGTCGGGGTCGCCAATATCCTTAGTTTCGAGGTAAGCGACAGGGGTATTCTCTTGGTTAAGCAGCACGATGTCGGGCGCGCCACATTCGATGCGCTTCGGTTCGTTAAGTACACGAAAGCGGCTAAGTTCTGGCAAGGAAGAGAGTAACTCTACCAATGCAGGGCGGAGCGTATGTTCTGTTGTAATCCCTGTCTTGTATTCTTGCGAAAGGCGTGCAAGGTAGGTTTGCAATGGGGTGGGCATGGTTATGTCTTTAACAGGCGAGCTTTTCATCAAGTCAAAGGTAGGTAATAAGGAGGAACAAGGCTTTGCGAAATAGCGCTATCTTTGGATATGAAAGCCCATTGCCTCTGCTTGGTGTTGAGCGAGCCCTCCCGCCCCGACCCTGTCGTTTACCCCCCCCACACGACTTGGCTCGAGCTCCGTTGGGACAAGATCGGGGACGCCCCCACGGGGTGGCTTGAGGCGCTACGAAGCGCCTACGACAAGCTCATTTACACCTACCGAGGCGACGCAACTTCGGCAACAGCACGCGCCCAGCACTATGCTGCGTGGATCAGGGAGGGGGTTCCATTCGTAGACATTGACTACCAAGAACCTTTTTTGAAAAGACTCTTGGACGAATGGGGAGACAGCGCGACACGCCTTATCCTTTCGCGCCACATCTGGGAATATACAGGCAACCTCAACAGCTTACGCTCGGCGCTCGGCGTCATGGAGACGCTCCACCCCTACTTGTCAAAACTTGCGGTGCTATGCCAAAGCGCCGAAGAGGCGGCAGCGTTACTCTCGCTCTATAACGATTCGCACCACCGGCTCATTTTCGCCATGGGAGGCGTCGGGGGGTTTACCCGTCTTGCCGCCCCCTATCTCGGCGCACCTTACACCTACGCTGCCTATAGCGAGGCGGTAGCGCCTGGGCTACTCCCTGCCCCCCTGATGCAACAAATCTTCGACGCGTGGGATGATTGACAACACCCTCCGGATGGGTCTATTGGGTTACCCCGTCGCCCATTCTCAAAGCCCCACACTTTTTGCCCAACTCGGCGAGAGGCACGGGGTGATCACCCACTACACCCTTTTCGAACGAGCAGAGGTGACCGACATGCGCACCGAGCTGCAACGCCTCTTTACCGACCATAGCCTCGACGGTCTCAATGTCACCGCCCCCTACAAAGAGCGTGTAGCCGAGGTGATGACGACCCTCTCGCCTCGCGCCGCAAGCGTCAGAGCCGTAAACTTAGTCACACGTTCGGGCGACGGCTTCCACGGCGACAATACCGACCTCGTGGGGTGTCGTGTCATGTTAACTGACACAGGAAGTCTCATTTCTGTAAGGGCGCAACCTGACGCGCCCAATCAAGACGTGCGCCCGATGGTTGTCTTGGGCGCAGGCGGTGCCGCACGCGTCATTTTACAGACCCTGCGAGAGATGGGTTGTCCCGCTTACGTGCACAACCGGACGGAAGACACCGGACGACACGTTGCCACGGAATATGGTGCTACTTACCTATCTGCAGACGAATTAGCTACTATTCGCATAAGCTTTTCTCTATTTTCTGCTTTACCGGCAAGCGCTCCCCTCCCCGTCTTGCCGCGGGCAAACCTTCGGGCGTGCTATGATGTTGCCTATATTGATTCGCCCCTCAAGTGTCTTGCCGATGAGTGCAGACTCCCCTACTACGACGGCTATATGTGGCTCGCTGCCCAAGCTCGAGAGAACTTTGCCCTATTGACGGGGCGAAAAGGATAGCCGAAGAGAGATGCGCACTGTTTCCCTCCCTTCTTCTAAAAGTATTGCCCTTCGCACACTTTTACTTGCTTCCGTGGCACAGGGCGTCTCTGTGATCGAGGGGATAACTCTGTGTGATGATGTACAGGCACTTCTGGCCAATTTCCAAGCACTGGGGATCTCCTACTCTGTAGGCTCAGAAGCGATCGAGATACGCGGAGGACGATGGCAGCGCGCCGAGCATCTTGATTGTGGCGAGTCGGGGTTCTTAGCGCGTACCCTCCCCTTCCTCAGTGCGCTCCAGGGGCATGAAGGGCGCATCGAGGGGCGAGGTTCTCTCGTTCGTCGCAACCTAGACGATCTTTCCACTCTCTTTGCTGCTGCGGGCGGAAAATGCCATAGCCATAACGGCACACTGCCGATGACCTATAGCCCTCTCGTGCCGCAGGAAGAGATCACGGTCAGCCATCTTAGTTCGTCACAGGGGCTTTCGGGGCTCTTAATGGGGTTGCCTCTTACAGACCGCGTAAAACGCCTCAAATTCTTCGACATTCCAAGTCGTGGGTATATTGATGCAACGATTCGCGTTATGCGGGAATTTGATGGTTTATTTGAGGTGAAAGAGGTATTAAACGGTAGAGAGGTAGAGGTGGTCTGTTCGAACCCCCATATACGGCATCACGGTTACCGCTGTTGGCACGGCAGGGTAGAAGCCGACTGGAGTGCCGCAGCACAGGTTATCGCGACCCTACAAGTGGGGGAAACGCTCTGTTTGTTAGGGCTAGATGCCGACTCTCTCCAACCCGACCGAAAGATCTTAGGCGTGGTTACCGAGGCGGGGTGGAACGCTCGTTGGGAGGAAGGGGCACTCTACCTTAAGGCGTCGGGGGCGCTTCGCCCCTTCGCTTTCGATGCAAGCGACTGCCCAGATCTCTTTCCTGCCCTCGCCGCATTGGCAAGTCAAGCCGTGGGGAAAAGTGAGATAAGGGGTATCCACCGCCTCCGCAACAAGGAGTCTGACCGAGCAGAGGCTCTCCAGACGATGCTCTCTCGTTATGGGTTGCCATGCGCCATGACGGGTGATACGCTGTACGTCGACGGGGGGAGTCCGCTCGCCACAGAGACAATCCCCACCTTTCACGACCACCGAATCGCGATGGCTGCCGCCGCCATCGGGTTACGTTGCCCGACCCCACCGGTACTAGACGATGTGGTGTGTGTGGCGAAATCTTACCCTAGGTTCTTTGACTGCCTACCGAGGCGAGGATAACTCAAGCACCTGTAAGAGGTGTGTCAAAAGGGCGTACAAGCAAGCGCTTACTCAGATAGACACGCTTGCTTGTAGAGAAAACTCCAGACAAAAAGCGAGCGGGGCAAACCCTAATGGTCTGCCCCGCTCGTTGTCAATACGGGCAAATCAAGCCTTGCCCTTACAGGTCGTGGAGGTTAGATACCCACAATGGTGAAGTCTACACGACGGTTACGCGCACGCCCTTCCTTGGTCTTGTTAGACGCCTTGGGCTTATCAGGACCGTAACCCTTAGCTTGGAAGCGATCCTTGCTAATACCTTGCTCGATAATGTACAGCGCGACAGACTTCGCACGCTCTTGCGAGAGGCGCTTGTTGGTTGCTGCGCTCCCGACATTATCGGTGTGACCACCGATTTCCACCTTCACGTTCGGGTACTCTTGGAAGAACTCTACCAAGGCATTCAACGAACGGTAAGACTCTTCCTTCAGCTTACTCTTACCCGTTTCAAAGAAGATGTTTTCAATGTCGACAGACTGACCGATTTCAAGCGGGGTTACAAAGAAGTCTCTCATCACGGTTTCGCGTGGTTTCGCGTTACGCAAGTCGACTACCTCGAGCTTGTTATAGAAGTTGGGCACGCTTGGCACAAGGTCATAGTCTGCCCCAGGGAGAAGCTTCAAGCTATAGGTCGCATCGGCTGGGTTGTAGACGAAGGCATCAGAGATTTGCTTGTTCACACGCATCTTAGCAATGATGCCAGCCTCAAGCGGCTGCCCTGTCTTGGTGTTAATCATGCGACCGCGGAGGGTAACAAGATTGTCAAGCTTGGGTTTCGCCGGTACGTTCTGCGAGATCGTCCCATACTCGTTGTGCTGAGTCAAGTCCAGCTCGGTCGGGATAGGCGTATAGTCTGTCGCCTGTACCGAGAGGTTATACTTACGCCCGTAAGGCAAGTTGACTGAGTAGGACGAGCGAGCTGGGTCAAACTTGAGCGAATCACACGGCTTACCGTCAATCAGGAGCACGGGGTTGTTCTTCGCTGGGATCGCGGTCTGCGATAGGCTATTGGTCAAGATACCCGAGACATTGAGGTAGGGCAAGGTCCTGAAAGTAATTCGGATTTCATGCTCGCTATAGAGCTTGTGCCCCGTGACATCTACGACAGCCGTGTCAGAAGTGTAGTGCTGAAGGTTGGCGGTAAACTCATAGCGCTGCCCCAAGGGGAGGAGCGCAAAGAAGGTAGCCCCGTCCATAACCACAGAGTCGCTCGGCACGCCATTGATACGCACCTCAATCTCCTTGTTCGCGGGCATCAACTCGCCATTCTTTGCGTTAACAAGATACCCCTTGACCTGAATCCACGGACGTTCCTCAACGAGCATTACACGATAGATGTCAGACTTGCCATACGTTTCGCGGTGTGAGCAGAAGTAAGCGTATGTACCCGCTTTGTGGGGCGAGAAGTAGGAGTCCCAGAGTTGCGAGTTCACCGTGTCAGAGATCGGGTGGAGATCCTTCCACTCGCGCATCCCCTTCTTCTTGTTGACAGGGGCTACTGAGTAGAGCTTGGCGGGGTCTTTGTCGGTCTTGTTGCGGCGACCGCTGAAGTAGAGACGACCATCATACTCAGACAAGAAGGGCGACTCTGCATGATAGAAGTCTTCGAATGGACCCTTGAGCTGACGCGGCTTAGAATACTTGAGGATGATGGGCTTATAGGTCTTTACCACTTTCTTCCCCGTGGTCGGATTGATCTGGACGCTGTCGTGCTCCTGGATCGAGTCTTGCTGAAAGAACTTCTTGAGTTGTAACGTATCCTTAATCTCAGCGACATACATCCGCAAGCGCTTGCTAGCCCAGCGGTTTGAGAACGACATAAAGATATACCGCGCGTCGGGGGTAATCATGGCCGTAGCCAAATCGCCCTCGTT
This sequence comes from uncultured Bacteroidia bacterium, assembly GCA_938040915.1. Lineage (GTDB taxonomy): Bacteria > Bacteroidota > Bacteroidia > Bacteroidales > CAJPTX01 > Bacteroides_D. Next base: position 5,428 of record CALHZE010000233.1, read on the forward strand.
CTTCCAACTATACCACGGCATCTTGATACGGACGGGCGTTCCCCACGAGCCGTCTTTGTTCCGCTTAATCAGAGAGAAGCCTTTCCGCAGCCAATGTTGCCCAGGTTGGTCAAAGATACCCGAGATAAGGTAGGTCTTGCCATCAGCCAGCACGCCATGCATAGAGTTATACTGGGTGAGGTTGATCGAGTTGGGGAGACGCTCTGGGTCTGTCCAGCCGCCATCTTTCTTTTTGGTAGACATCCAAATATCTTGGGAGTCATACTTGTAGCGATTTTCCGGGTGATTCATTCGCCCAAAGTAAAGCGTATCACCGGTGATCGAGAGTACGGGGTTTACCTCTGCATACTCTGAGTTGATAACCGCTCCCAAGTTTACAGGAGGGAACGACTGCGCCGCTGCACGCGAGGGTGCAAAAAAGGGCACAAAGAGGAGTCCTGCCAAAAGACTCCAAAGGACGGATGTATGGTTTCGATTGCGCATCGTGCCTAATACTTTACTGGTATTCATCTTCGGCGTCCTCCTTACTTTTGAGTCAACTGACTATTGGGGTAGAGAGGACCGATCACGATATTCATCCCGATCCGCAAATTGGTAGCCTTAAGGTCAATGGGGTTAAGGAGACCATAGAGGTTGTCGGTGATGAGATAGAACTGGTAAGCGCCTGGGCTAAAGACGAGCGCACCCCCGAAATTGAGGAACGAGCGCTGATTGTAGCTCACGGCAAACTGCCCCGAAAAGAGCGCACTATAGCCCTGTTGGATAGACGCCGTAAAGGAAGGATAAACTTGCCCTTGGTGGATCGTCATCGCAGCCGAGAGACCTGCGTGGGTCTGACGCGCCAAGCGGTAAGTCCCCATAAGGTAAAACTTCGGAGAGAGCCAAGTGTTGTAAGACTCACCCTTAGTGTTCTGCTCGTCAAGATCCATATGAAATTGTTTCTTGAAGTTGTCGCTAGAGAGGAAATCCCAGTCCATCTTTTTACGGAAAAGGATGGTGTTAAAGCCCGAGAGACCCATCACCCACGACTGGTCTTCCTTGAGTTTTGCCTGCCCGAGGCCTTGTCCCCAGTGTATCATACCGAGGTCGGTAAAAGCAAAGGTAAAGCGGAAACGATTGTCCTGTGGAAGGATGTAGGTCGCAGCACCCGAAAGCGCAAAACCAGGGTTGGTAAAGTTGATATACGTCCCCACCTTCTTGTAGTCGGGGAGCTTGGGCTCGCCATTTTCGATCGGGAGACCCGAGGTGCGCAACACACCCTTTTGGTCAATGATGTGAGCAAAACGCTTCTCATTCTCCTCGGTAATCGTAAGCCCTAGGTTATCTGCCACGAGATTCCCATTGACCGAACCGCCAAGGAAGGAGATACGCCCCCCAAAAATCCAGTCCTCATAAGGGTGTGAAGCGCCGAGGGTAAGCTCATTATAGTTGGTTACATCAAATCGGAGGTCGTTCATATCCAAGCGATTGCCCACAAGCCACTTATTCCCCTCGACACCAAGACGCACAAGTTCTGTGGGGTAAACCAACGACTGGGTAGTCTGGTTACGCCACCCAAACCAGAAGAACCACCGACGCCACGCCATCCGGAAATGGAGGATGTCAATCCCCATTTCAAAATACTCTTGCGAGGTCTTGTAGTTCTGCATCTCCGAAGAGAGCTTGTCGGGCAAGAGAAAACGCGTCGAGCCTCGAAGTTCGGAGACCGAACGCAACGAGAAGGCGTTGTTAATCAACCCCACTTCGATAGAAGAAAGCACGGGTACGCCGATGCTAAAACGATGCATTGGGCGTACGGCCGCATTAGCCCAGCTCGACTGGAAAGCCAAGTCGTTGTAGGGCAAAAGCATCTGTGTTTGCGCCTTGACACCTGCAGCAGCCAAGAGCCCGAGGAAGGCGCACGCTAATAGTTTTTTCATATTCATTGTCGCCTCAAGGTTATTTCTTCTTACCGAAGTCGTCTCCCATCTTTATCAAATCACTCGGCTTGCCGTATGCTTTGACATCTACAGCCACCTGTAAAAGGACGTTGTCGTCTTTCTTTACCCGCACATTCTTGCCCTCTGGGGTGATAAAATAGTAGGTCGTACGGAGGGTTTTCGCATTGTTCGAGAGGTTCTCATACTGTTCCTTGGTCATCTGGTGCACATGTTCGCGGAAAGCAGGCTTATCCACTCGCCCTTCGCCATTGACCTCACCACACGGGATGAAGAGATTCGCCCCCTCTTGCGCCTTACCGCCCTCATTGTTTATTGTGAGCTCCATCACCTTGTTCTTTGCTTTATCCAAGAACTCGAGCTTCGCATAACCGTCCATCGGGAGCGTGTTGAGAATGCCGATATGCAAGGCAATCGCCTGATCAATCCCCGCCGTATTATCCTTGTTCTGGAGATAATCAGAGGCGTCCTTAGGGAATGTGTTGTCTGCGAGCTTCATCTCTGCGAGCATCTTGCTCGTCTTCAACATCCCGTAGAAGGGGATGCGCACCTCCATCTCATAGACGATCTTGCTGTCTAGCGGGAGGGGTTCATCATTTTGCGAAATACCCGTGTTCTCTAAAGCAAGCGCAACGTTAGAAACCTTCAGATCAAACAGAGCATTCCCGAAGATGTCGGCGATGTTCGAGTTCGAATTATTGAGAATAAACGTCTTCGACGCAGCATCTCCTAAGGATTGCTCAGCCCCCCCAATCAAAAGGCTCTTACCCTTTTGTTCCTCAGAGAGCGCATCCAGATTTTGATTAACCACGTTGATTGGCGCTGGACTGTCTTCGCGGATTTCACTCGGGACAGCTTCTATCTTCGCCACAGATAACTTAGCAGGGGTCTTTGGGTCTTTGCTCACGCGTATCAACACTGACGACTCGGGCAAGTTGGCCTTTGCGACACGCATAGAAGAAAAGATATCAATCTTACGCGAGAACGAAACGACCGTCTTCGACGACGTGTTGAGCTTCGTATGCCCGATAGCTTCCTTGAGGATGAGGTTCATAAAATTGACCCCCACAGAGAGCTTTACCTTTTTGCTTCCCGCCGGTGCACCAACGACCTCTAGGTCAGAGACCATAAACGGACACTTGTTATAGTAGGTTCCGTCATAAAATTGGAAACTCCGCCCCGATTTAATTTCCTCGGTAATATCAATCTCACCCTCTCCGTTGGCGGGGATGGCAAACTCCTTGGTAATCGGCGTCGTGGGGTCTTGCCACGTGATTTTACCCTTGACTTGCGTCGCGTCAGCGCTCTCTGCCTTAGCGGTAATGACGATTTTGAACTTATCAGCACTCCTAAACGAAACCTGCTTGACCTCACGAGCTGGTAAGATCTCCCACGGGAAAGCATAAACCTGAGAGGTCGTAGACTCTACGTCGATGTCTTGCGAATAAACGCCTGGTTTCAGGGTAACGCGGGAACTAAGCCCATGGCTCTCGATCTCTTGTTTGTCCCGATAGACTGCCACACAGGTTCCATCCGCTTCATATTCAAACGACGTGTGTTCCTGCTCGCGCGTCAACAGCTGTTCTACGCGGAGGGTATCTCGCAACACGGGTAGAATAAACTCCGGACGGATGGGGTCTACCTCCATATCCATCACGTCCTTATAACAGGAAGTGGCTCCCAAGAGCACCCCTCCTGCTAATAACCAAAAGGCTAACCTTTTATACATCGCAAAAGTGTTTAGTTTTCCAAAAACTTAGAAATGCCTAGTCGTTTCTGTTACGCAAGATTGACTAGATGTGTTCCAAAGGACGAATAAAAAGAAAGCCTAGATTCCATCTAGGCTTTACTTTCGTTGATTAAAGCAATCTATTACGAGGTCTATTCCACAATAGCCGTTCCTCTGTCAAGAAAACAGGGTGCGGATACCACTAATAAAACTTGCCGCGACGGTCTTCGATAGTAGACATCTGCTCAAGCGCACCATACGCATCATAAGAGGCGCGACGCGACAACTCTTCACGCGCCTGTTTCACATCGAGCGGACGCGCATTGCTGTTAGGACTCACGTTCTCTGCTTGAAGGATGTATACACCCTGCGTACCAGCGACAGGAGAGGTTATCTTCCCCTTTTCGAGGCTAGCAACCACCCCAACCACAGCGGGCTCATAACCTTCAGAGCCGAAAGAGTAACTCTCATACCCGACACCACTAGCACGCTTCACACCATCACCTAACTTCGAAGCGATAGCCTCCATGTCCGAAGCTCCCGCCGCAGCCTCTTTCATCTTAGCGATGATAGCCACAGTCTTCTTTTCCTTGATAACGCCGTCATGGAGCTCTTGCTTGACCGCCGTCCAGTCAGCATAAGTCCCGTCACTTTCCTGAATCCCTTTAAGCATCGCAACCACAAAGGTGTCGCCTAACTCAAATACAGAAGAGACATCCCCAATCTCTGCCCCAAAAGCCCAACGAATGATCTCGCGGGAGTTATCTAAACCTCGGATCTCAGTCTCCTTGTCATCGAGATCGTTAGACGTCTGTATCGCAATAGATTTCGCTGCAGCGAGAGAATCAAAATTCTTTTGCGTACGAGCGACATAAGCCTTCACGTTCGACTCAAAAAGCGAAGAGAACCAATTAGGACGTTGCTCGTGTACCGCCGTAGCAAACGAACTCGCCTCATTAAAGGCTTGCTGATAGGTGTGTTTCCCTGGGAGCACCTTGTGAACCAAAATAGCAAGGTCTACGCACGGGGAGCTCCCCTTCTGTCCTAAGATCTCAATGATGTGCACCCCGAAATTGGTACGTACCACAACAATGTCGTCCTTCTTCCCTTCAAAACAAGCGTCGTTAAACTCCTTGACCATACGCCCCTGAGCAAACCAATCCAGATCGCCCCCCTTGCTCTTAGACCCTGGGTCATCAGAATATTTGTCAGCAAGCACGACAAAATCAGCCCCCTTGCGGATAAGTGCCGCCACACTGTCTGCCATGGCTTGTGCACGCTCTCCGGCATATTTATCTGACGAGAAGAGGATGTGACGCGCGTGTACCGAGTCGGGCATCGACTTGTGACGCAACATCCGTGCTACCTTGAACGCATCGTCGTCATACACCACTGGCGAAAGATCCCCATCCTGCGCATCAGAGAAAGCCCACGCAGCGAGCTCACCAGAAAGGTCTCTCTGTTTATACCAACGCCCCGTATAAGGCTCGTCCCCCAACTGAGTAGCATATTGTGCTGGGTTGTCCGTAGTCCGGAACTCGGGCATATCTTTCTGAAGCGCCTTTTCTGCAGTCTCGCGATCTTCCGCCTGCGCCTTTACTGGGAATTGTGCATAGACAATATTGCGACGCTCTGGACGACGGAACGATTCCTTGTGTTTTTCATAGTAAGCCTTTGCCTCATTGTCCATCACTTTGTAGAGGGAGTCGGGCTCAGAAGAGTAACGCTTGAGTACATAAGCCACGTCAGCTTGGTTTTCACGAAGCTTATGGAGCTGCTCTGCGATCTGCGTCGGCATCCACAGCCCCTTTGAGACAAGATTGGTGTACTTCTGCATGAGTCGCTCGTCAGCAATACCACGTTCGAGCTCATACCAGTATTCGCGTTGCTCGGGAGTTACGTTGTCGAGGTTTTGTAGGAAGGTGAGCATCCGTTCGCGATCAAACTCATTCGTCTCGGGGTTGGTAAACACCTGCTTCACAACCGGCATCGGGTCATCACCCAAGATGAGTGACGAGAGTTCTGCATCGGTAACGGCAAGCCCGAGTCGCTCACATTCCTTGCCCATAACTTCCTTTTGCAAGAAGTTACGCCATACCATTTCGCGAATCTGTGACTGGAGTTGCTCGGTCGCTCCTTGGCCAGAAAGCGCCTGACGCATCTTAAGTTGTTTGTCGACCGTTGCTTGATACTCAGGATAGTCGTATGCCACGCCATCGACACGCCCGACCTCCATCTCTCCACGATTAAAAATCGACTGCCCCGAGCCGAGCAAATCACCCAACACGAAGGCAAGCAACGCCAAGCCTAAAATTACCGTCACAAACACCCCTGCCTTATTTCTCAGGGTCTCCAAAGTAGCCATCTTTCTCGAACAGTTTCTTTATGAAATTCGGTGTTATACTCCAATTCAGCTGCGCAAATATACGCTTTTTGCCTTGAGTAGATAAGCCCCCAAGGCAAGAAGCCCTAGCGAGAAAACATAGCAAGAAAAACCGCCAGCTCCACGCAACGCAACGGCAAAAGTAAAGAATAAAAAGACAACACCCGCCGCGAGGGAATATCTCAAAAAGAGAGGATCAAAGTTTTTGAGACACGCGTCACAAGAATTAGACGTGTATCAAAACGCTAAAGACTGGCGCATCACGTTGCCCCAGTACCTGTCATTTGTTGGGAAAATCGCACTAGCGTGGCAAAGCCGCACACGAAAGATCAACCGGCTGATTGAGAAATCAGCAAGGCGACGCCACCCTGCGCCACGAGTTACAGGCGCTCCTACGCGGACGAGCGGGCGCAATGTGTGGTAATAGGATGCTCACACCGCCGACACGTGCCGCGTCGAGTTGAGACTTACCCCCTACTCGAGCAAACGCTTCGCCTCAACGATCAACGCACTGGGGTCATCACCCCGCTCCACAGCCCTAGAGAAAAGATCAATCAAGAGCTTCGCTTTCTCTTCTGGAAAATGGAGTTTTGCCACCGTCTTGTAACAATAGTCAAGCTCGTTGGGGTCAATCACTCCATCTGCATACATCACATGCACATAATCAAACAAGAGGATCAGACGCTCTTCGACCGACTCGGGGATCTTAAAAGCAATCGAGTCTGGCTCTTGGAAGATTCGGTCAATTTCCGAGTCTGTAAGCCCTATGCGTAAGCCGATCTCAGAGATGCGATCGATCTCGGAGTCGTCAATATTTCCGTCCACAGCAGCAAGCTCCATAAGCGCCTTGATATGAGCCAAACGCCGCTTAGAGTCGGCAGAACCGAAGAAATGAGTAAAAAACGTCATGATGCTAGTTAGTTAGATTTCGTAGTGTTTTTACGCGCAAAGATCAAGGGGATGAGGACAAGCAACACCGAAAAAGTCAACACCCACGTGCTATATGCAAACGGGATGCTCAGGGTCGCAATAATGCACCCCGCTCCCCCTAAGAAACTCATCAAACGAAAAGGGAGGCGCTTCGTCCGAGCCCCTGAAAGGACTCCCACAAGCCCCAACATCAGAAAGAGGAGAAGAAGAACCTGCGAGGCATAAACGTCAAGCCAATCTGTCAGAAAATAGAGCAACACGACCACCACCACCAGCACCTCGCCGGCAAGGATAAATCGATCAACAAACTTCCCTAAGCGCTCGGTAATGCGGACCACAACAAGAGGCGTTTAATTGAAGCTCTGGAACTTCTTCAGAAGCGGATTGATGAACATGACTGGGGTGTCGACATTCACGACCTTTGAGGAAAAGTAGGTAGAGAACTGATCGCTCATTAAGATGAGCAAATCTGCCTCGATCATGTTGACGAAATCGAAGACAGAATCCTCAAAACGCGACTTGCGGTTGCCCGTCTTCAAGCCGTAGACGATATCTTGTTCGTCGAGATACTTCTTCACAAAGTTGATGTTGGTCGAAAGATCAAACTTCTGTGCCGGATCGTTAAGCGCCGGAGGACGAATCAAGTTGACGTTGCAGTGATAGTAGCTCGAGATCTGAATAATCCAGCGCACGGTTTCCTTAAACGTCCGGTTGGGGGTGACAGGCACCACAAGGTCTGTGTAATAGTTGTGACTAGGCGCCTTATTGACGATAATGAAGGGGATTCCCTCCTGCCGCGACGACTTGACCTTGAGGAGAAAATCTACCATGTCATCTGGCTTTTTTCCCTCGTGCCCGACATACTGACGCGTCACGACCAAGTTTGCGTTGTTAGAGAAGTAATAGTCGCGGAAGTCGTTGCGCAAATTGTTGTAGCAGAGCACCTCGCCGGTGATCTGGACATGCTCATATACCCGCTCGCTCCCCCCCTCGCCGCTGACCGGCTCTTGAGAATGCTGGGCTAGGAAAGCCGCTTTATACTTCTCATTGAGTTGGTCGTTGTAGGAGGCAGCCTCACTCTCGATATGCTTCTTGAGCTCAATATGCTGCTCGGTAAACTTCTCTTTCTTACCGAAAAGTCCGGGTTTCTCAATGGTGGTAAGAAGGACGACATCGTCCCCTCGCACCTGCGCCAACTGGAAGGCATGGAGAAGAGCAATGTTAGTCTCCTCCCTGAAGTCCCACGGGACAATAATCTTCTTTTTTGGCTCGTCCATTGTTACGTTACGCTACTGTTTACTTTTTCCAGCAAGAAATAGAAAGCTTGCTAGCACAAATGTACTCATTTTCCACACAAGAACGACACAGAAGCGCGCCTTAGTACGCCCCCCCTCCATCGGGTTACTTTTTTTCCCGAGCTCGGTTCTCCTCTTCGGCTCGGCGTTGCCACTCTCTTAGCTCTTTGAGCTGTTGTTGCTTGGGGAGCTCCCGTTTTTGCCTTGCCGTCTCTGTGTAATACTGATGTCTATTGATAAACTCTATTTGCTGCCCGACCCACGCGGCTTCGTCACCAACCATCCCACGTTCGCGTAATTCTTGGTAGAGATTATGGGCGCCGTTAGAAAAATCGAGACGCCCGAGGTAGTCTAGGTCGGCATCACAGATAATCTTTTCCAAGAGATCGGTCGGGTGTACGGGCATCTTAGTCGCCATGATGAGACGACTTATCACGTCGATTTGTTCCTTCGAGTAACCGAAATTGGGTAGGGTTTGACAAGCCATATCGACCCCCAAACGTTCGTGCTCTGCGTATGAGATGACGTGCCCCGAATCGTGAAGGAGCGCAGCAGTTTGGAGTAATAAGAGCTCCTCTTCTGAGACACCCTCTGCACGCCCAATAATCTCAACCTGGATCACCACGTCTTGGGTGTGGCGCGTGTTGTGGTAATAAAGCGACTGGGGAAGTTTCTTTTCGAGCCAATCAAAGATATACTCACTCAAGTCGGCAAAACGAAGTTGCTGGTAACGCGTGTAAAAGAGGGCATTGGGGCGCTTCCCTTCGCCGTTTTCAGAGAGCTCGGGCACAATCCCTTTCACGAAATACATCACGAGTTGTTTGCCGTTCTTGACGGTCATTTTGCCTCGGTTTTCACACTCAAAGAAATTGTGGACAACGTTGTAGGTATCTTCCGAAATATTGATACGCCCCTCGGCGCCCGCCGACTCCATACGTTTAGCATTGTTGACGGTTGCGCCCCAGATATCCATAGAGAGACGGTTACGCCCCAGCACGCCCGAGGTCACAGTCCCCGTGGCGATACCGATCCGTACGCCCCAGTGCGACTTTTCCATCCGAAACTCTTGATTGAGTTGATCGAGCGTTTCGAGCATCTCCATGGCCAAGAGCACCACACGCACAGGGTTTGCCTTGTCATACTGCTCCATACCCGCCACACACATATAGGCATCGCCTATGGTCTTAATCTTCTCTACGTGATGTCGTTCCGCAAGCCCATCGAGAGCAAAGATGTAATGATCGAGAAAGTCAAGAAGGGTCTCGCTGTTCTCCGCATCCACAATCGACGAAAACCCAACCACATCAGAGAAGAGCACCGTAGATTGCGGACACTCCTTGTTATCTACGCGCCCCACACGCTGAAGCTCTTTGACAGTATTTTGAGGCAATACCCTGTGAATAAGGTTGAAAAGCTTCTCGCGCTCGTTAATAAGCTCGTGGGTGCGGAGGTGAAGCTCCTGCTCAAAACGAGCGTAGGTCTGCGATTGGAAAAAGACGAAAGCACAGCGCACTAAAATGAAAAACGAGTAAACACAATAGGCAACCGTGAGGATTAAGAGCGCGATGAGTAGATATTGCAAAACGAATCGTTGTTAGAGATATTCGGCTTAGTAGGATACGGGCGCAGAGCCTAAAAGTTCCTCTCCCACATACCATGCAGCAAATTGTCCGGGGGTCACCCCGCGCTGAGGGAGCTCAAAACGCAGAAAGTAGTCATTAGGCTCACGGTAAAGCCACGCCGACTGAAGGGGTTGACGATAACGCAAGCGAGCCGCTACGGGCAAGTGCTCCCCTACCTGAAGTTCGCGCGTAGGGTTGACCCAATGCACCTCGTTTGGCGAAAGTCTCACAACCTGCCGATTGAGATAAGGGTGGTCATGCCCCTGCCCCACATAGACGATGTTTCGCGCCACATCGATCCCTAACACAAAGAGGGGGAGCTCTTTGCCCCCGACCCCGAGCCCCTTACGTTGCCCGACGGTAAAGAAGTGTGCGCCTGTGTGCTTGCCCACGACCTTCCCCATCGAGGGAGCTAGCGGATAAGGCTGCGCCTGCTCTGCTAGTGTCTCGCGCGACGCAGGCAAAGAGACATCTCGCGGCACCTCGATAATATCGCCATCGCGTGAGGCAAGACGTTGGGCAAGAAAGGTGGGGAGATCTATTTTACCGACAAAGCAAATGCCATAGCTATCCTTGCGTTGCGCGGTAGCCAACCCCAATTTACGCGCCAACTCGCGCACTTCGTGCTTTTGCATCGCGCCCACTGGGAAGAGCGCATGAGAGAGTTGCTCCTGATTTACTTGACAAAGGAAATAGCTCTGATCTTTCCCCTTGTCAAGCCCTGCCAAAAGAGAGTGTACTTCCCTTCCCGCGCTGAGCGAGGTCGCTCGGCGACAATAGTGCCCCGTAGCCACAAACTCTGCACCTCGGGCACGCGCCACCTCCCAGAAGGCGGCAAACTTGATTTCTCGGTTACACAAGACGTCAGGATTGGGGGTGCGCCCACGTGCATATTCCTCAAAGAGATAGTCAATCACTGCGTCTTTATAGGCTTCGCTTAAATCAACGAGCTCAAACGGTATGCCCAATCGTCTGGCTACCATAGCGGCAAAGTCTCGATCTTCCTCAAACGGACAATCAGACTTGAGAAGCCCCACTCGCTCGGTCCAGTTCTGCATATAGATCCCCAACACCTCGTGCCCAGCCTCTAGCAACTGGTAGGCAGCGACGCTCGAGTCAACCCCTCCTGAAAGCCCAACGACAACCCTCGCCATCTCGTCTCTATGAGCGATGAGCAACGCGCGCCCCTAAGAGGCCTTTTTACGCGAGGATACGCTTTCTCTACGCATATCGACCGGCGAACGGCGAAGGTAAAACTGCATCGAGTCTGGCTGCTGAAGTAGCGAAACTCCGCGGAGGAAAACGCTATCACTATGGAGCGAAAAAGCCAAACGCCCCGCACGGTAGTAGTAGCGCGAGATAATTTCTTGTGACAAAAGCTCTTTTAACTCTGCCGCGTGGGTGTGATAATAGTGGAAAAAAGCAGAATCTAACCTAGCACGGAGGAGGGTGAGTGGCGTCGAGAGGAGCGAGTCACTCAACTCCGCCTCTTTCCCCATCTTCTCAAGGCGGAGGATCTCGTCAAACATGGCGTTCTTTTTCGCATAGCCCTTCTCTTTCACCAGAGAGAGAAAGTCGCTCATATCCTGTTCCGTAAGCGTAAAATCCTTAAGGTCTGGGACGACCGTCTGCCGCTGTTGATACCGGTTAGCGTAATCATAAAACGCACTGTTGACATAAAGAGAGGCAACGAGCGGGCTATACTCCGGTCCCGTGATGGGTATATCTGGCCAAATGCCACCGCCGTCATAGACCGTACGTCCGCCGCGCGTCTGAAAATCACGCATCAACGAGTCGGGGATCGACTCTACCCCCCCGTTGGCATTCCGACGGGCGTAATCGATGGCTTGGATACAGCGTCCGCTCGGGGTGTAATACTTGGCCGTGGTGATCTTAAAAACGCCCCCGTGAGGGAGTGGGCGCGTGCTCTGCACCAGCCCCTTACCAAAGGTCTGCTCGCCCACAATGAGCGCGCGGTCTAGATCTTGGAAAGCGCCTGCAACAATCTCGCTCGACGAAGCCGACTCGCGATTGACAAGCACCACCACCGGCAGATCGCGATAGGGCGCACTCCCCGAACTGTAGACTGTATTGACATTCTCTGGGTCGCGCCCCCTCACATCGACCACCTTTGTACCTGGGGGAACAAAAAGACTCACGAGATCGACCGCCTCATTAAACAGCCCTCCTACATTTCCCCGCAAGTCCAAAATCAATCCGCTGAGCTTCTTTCCCGCAGGGGTCATCGCCGCCAGAGCGTGCTCAATCTCTTTCGCGCACCCATCGGTAAATCTATCGAGATTGACATACGCCAGATCGCCAGGCAAGAGGGTCGAGTACGCCACCGAGGGTATCTGTATCCGTTTCCGTTTCACCTCCACAGCGAGCCCTTGTTCCCCGTAGGGGCGGTTGAGGGTGATCGTGAGCTTTGAGTTTTCTTTTCCCTTGAGTTTCGCACTCACGTCGTTAACCGATACCCCTTTGAGATTTTGCCCGTCAATCGCGACAATCGTGTCGCCGACTTTTATCCCCGCAAGCACCGCAGGCGTGTTGTCATAGAGCTGTGCTATTTGCGTATAAGCGCCCGCCTTCTGGATCATTGCCCCAATACCGGCATACTCGCCCGTGGTGATAAACTGAAACGCCTCCTTCGAACTCTCGGGGATGTACTCTGTGTAGGGATCAAGAGAGCGTAACATACCGAGGATGCCGCCACTGATCAGCTGCTCAGGGTCAGGCTCATCAACATCCATGAGCATCGCATCTCGGAAAACAACAAAAAGAGTCTCGAGATTCTTAGTAAGGTCGTGGTCAGAGTAGGCAGAATAGCCCAAGAAACTCCCCCCTGCGATACCAAGGGCAAGGAGGGAAGCCGATAACCATTTTTTCCTACGCATTCTGTTTGGAGAGGTTGGGGTCAGGAGTGTTGATCGCGACGCCTTTTAGTTTCTACCGATCATTTTTTTGGGGTCAACCCACTGGTCAAACTCCTCTGGGGTAAGAAGCCCCGACTCGAGGGCAGCTTGCCGTAGCGTAGTCCCCTCCGCATGGGCTTTCTTCGCGATCTTCGCCGCATTGGCATAACCGATGTGGGTATTGAGCGCCGTGACCAGCATCAGCGAGTTATTGAGATGCTCGGTAATTTTTTGCGTGTTGGGTAAAATGCCCGAGACACAGTGGAGGTCTAGCGAGACACACGCATCGCCCAAGAGGCGCGCCGACTGTAGGAAATTCGCCACAATCACGGGCTTAAAAACATTGAGCTCAAACTGCCCGAGCATCGCGCCCACCCCGATCGCCGCATCATTGCCCATGACTTGGGCGCAGACCATGGTCATCGCCTCTATCTGCGTGGGGTTGACCTTGCCGGGCATGATACTCGAGCCAGGTTCGTTCTCGGGGATCAGAATTTCGGAAATGCCACTCCGCGGCCCCGACGCCATCAACCGTAGGTCACTCGCGATTTTCATGAGCGAAATAGCGACTTGACGTAGGGCAGCGTGCGCAGCCACCAACGCATCATGTGAGGAAAGGGCATCAAACTTGTTGGGGGCGGTCACAAACGGGTAACCAGTCAACTCGGCAATCTTGCGCGCTACGAGCTCGGCATAACCCTTGGGGGTGTTGATCCCCGTGCCGACGGCCGTGCCGCCCAACGCCAGTTCGTAAAGACGAGGTAGGGAAGACTCCACGGCGCGAATCCCCGCAGTGAGCAAAGAGGCATACCCCGAGAACTCCTGCCCGAGGGTGAGGGGCGTGGCGTCCATCAGATGCGTACGCCCAATCTTGACGATGTCAGTAAAGGCTTCGCTCTTTTGAGCCAACGACGTCGCCAAACGTTTGAGCCCTGGGAGAGTCACCTCAGAGAGTAAAGCGACCGCCGCAATGTGCATCGCGGTGGGAAAGGTGTCGTTGCTCGACTGTGACTTGTTTACGTCGTCATTGGGGTGAATGAGGGGCGTCCCCTCGCCCAACACCCCACCCATGAGCTGGTGAGCGCGGTTAGAGATCACCTCGTTAACGTTCATATTGCTCTGTGTCCCCGACCCCGTCTGCCAAATCACAAGCGGGAACATATCGGCATGCTCGCCCGCTAGGATCTCGTCGCACACTTGGGCGATGAGGCGACACTTCTGTTCGTCTAATACGCCGAGCTCAAAGTTTGCCAGAGCAGCTGCCTTTTTAAGGAAGGCAAAGGCGCGGATGATTTCGCGTGGCATGCTCGCCGGAGCGCCAATTTTGAAGTTTTCAAACGAGCGTTCTGTCTGTGCTCCCCAGAGCTTGTCGGCGGGTACGCGTACCTCGCCCATCGTGTCGCGTTCGATTCTGTAGTCCATCTGTCTTTCTACGGTTTTAGGTGATTGTTTGAGGTTGTTGGGACAAAGGTAAGAAATTTTAGGGGGGCGCTAAGAGGAGAGGCTGTGTGCAATTTTCTGTTCCCCTTAGAGGCGTAACACGCTATGCCGATCCCCTCGACCATTCAGATTGTCTTTCCCTGCCACGCTCGTTGAAAATATATGGTGTGCGCCCGTAGCATCTTTAGAAACTCCTAATTCTCTTTTTAAGGCGATAATCAAAAGAGTCACCAACGGAAATAAATGAAGTCGTCTAAAAATAGCGAAATGGGGGGCGTTTTTAGGGTAGGTAATTGCCCTAGGGAAGCCCTAGGGGAGCCCTAGCGCCTCCCTAGCAGCGCCCGTTGCGCAAGCACGCAGCACCGTACGAGGGTAAAGGAATTAAGGAAAACGTAAAAACAAAAAGAGCCGCCCATATAGGCGGCTCTAAGGGCTCGCGACAAGCTCGCTATTCGTTGGTAAACTGCGATAGGAACTTGAGGTCGTTTTCAAAGAAGAGGCGGATGTCTTTAATGCCATACTTAAGCATTGCCATCCGCTCGATGCCCATCCCGAAGGCATAACCCGAGTAGACGTTGGGGTCGATACCACACGAGGCGAGGACGTTGGGGTCGACCATTCCACAACCGAGGATCTCTAAAAAACCGGTTTGTTTGCAGACGTTACACCCCTTGCCTCCACAGAGGAAACAACTGATATCCATCTCTGCCGAGGGCTCGGTAAAAGGGAAGTAGGAGGGACGGAAGCGAATCTTGGTATCGACCCCGAAAATGCGGTGGACGAAGTAGAGAAGTACCTGTTGCAGGTCTGCAAAAGAGACCCCCTTGTCAACATAGAGCCCCTCGATCTGGTGAAACTGGCAGTGGGAACGCGCCGAGATGTCCTCATTGCGAAAGACCCGCCCTGGGCAAATAACCCGAATCGGGGGTTTCTGCTGCTCCATGACGCGCACCTGTACCGAGGAAGTGTGTGTCCGCAATAGGACATCGGGGTCTCGCTCCACAAAGAAGGTGTCTTGCATATCGCGCGCAGGATGCTCGGGCGGGAAATTGAGGGCTGAGAAAACATGCCAATCATCTTCGAGCTCAGGCCCTTGCTGAACAGAGAAGCCGATGGAACGGAAACACTCCTCGATCTCACGCTGCAGCAGCGCCAAGGGGTGATGTCCGCCAAAGGGGTGCGCATGGGGCGTGCGGGTGAGGTCGAGGTGCGCAGCACTGTCGGTCTTCTGACTCACGAGCGCCTCTTGCAAAGCATTAAAATGCTCTTGTGCCAACTGCTTTAACTGATTGATAGCAACGCCGAGCGCCTTCTTATCCTCAGGCGGGAGTTTCTTAAACTCGTCAAAGAGGGCAGGGATCTTACCGTTGCGCCCAAGGTAGGCAATGCGGAAGGCTTCGAGGTCTTGGGGCGTGGTGGGGTGTTGCGCTTCTATTTCCTGCGTAAGGGAGCGGATAGTTTCTAACATAGACATCGCGCTTTGGGTTTACTTACCTAAGTTTTTAGGAGTATTGAGAATGGTCATCTTGTTGATAGTAACGCGATTCTTGGGGACATCGCCCGCCGCGGTCTCTACTGCCGCAATGGCATCAACCACGTCAATCCCCTCGATAACCTGCCCAAAGACGGTGTATTCGTTGTCAAGGTGTGGTGTTCCCCCGACGGTGGTATAGACTTGGCGCGCCTCGGGGGAAAAGTGAAACTCGTCGATGTGGCGGAGCTCTACCATCATAAGCGAGTCAAAAATCTTACGCATATCCTCTTGGTTCATCCCCTCCTTGACAAGGGTAGTGCGTTGCTCAGAGAAGTGTTGCATGGCGAGCTGTGCGGCACGGTTTTGCGTCATCCGCATCTCCATTTGCTCCATCTGCTCAGGGGTATAGACCGTCCCCTGCACAATATAGAACTGCGACCCCGACGAACGCTTTTCTGGATTGGCTTGATCGCCCATGCGGGCAGCAGCGAGCGCCCCCTTACGATGGAGCTTGCCGGCGACGAACTCAGCAGGGACAGTATAACCAGGGTCACCCGTGCCCAGCATTTTCGTAGAATTGGGGTCTTTGGTGTTGGGGTCGCCCGTCTGGATCATAAAGTCTTTGATAACGCGGTGGAAAGAGACCCCGTCGTAGAAGTGTTGGTTGACGAGCTTGACGAAGTTATCGCGATGGAGCGGTGTGTCATTATCAAGCGTCACGACAATGTCGCCCATCGAGGTCTCCATCTTGACCACATACTGATCTTTTGGGTATTTCTTAGAGGCTGCACATCCACCGAAGGGCATCGCCAGCAGGGCAACGCCGAGGGCGATAAAAGAGAAACAAGTAAGACGATTCATATTTGTTACCTTTGTTAGCTACTGCTAAGATAGGGTATTTTGATGGCACAAAGAGAAGGTTTGGGCTGGCACAGGTGCGCTTTTTGGTTATTGCTCGTTCTTAGCCTTCTTATTACTAATAGGCTAACGGCTCAAAGTGTAGGGCTAGCATTAAGTGGAGGAGGCGCGAAAGGGCTGGCGCATATCGGGGTGCTGAAGGCTCTAGAAGAACATGAGATCCCTATAGACTATGTTTCAGGGACCTCGATCGGCTCAATCGTCGGGATGCTCTACTGTGTGGGGTACTCGCCCGAGGAGATGATCGATATATTTAAGTCCCCAGAGTTTAAGGAGTGGCGTAATGGGGAGATACCAGAGAAGTATAAATATTACATCCGTCAGTATGCCAATGATCAGCGGATGTTGACCGTGTCGGTAAAAAAGGAAGAGCGAGACTCGGTCTTTAAGCTGGTCTTCCCTTCCCACCTACTCAATACCTCGCAAATGGATTTGGCGTTTATGCGCTTTACAGCTGCGCCGAGCGGAATGGCAGGGCAAGACTTTAACCAACTCTTTCGTCCGTTTCGGTGCGTGGCGAGTGACGTATTTCACAAACGCGCGAAAGTCTTTCGTCGCGGCGACTTAGGGCAATCGGTGCGCGCGAGCATGACCTACCCCTTCCTCTTCCAATGTCAGGAGATTGACGATGTGCTCTATTTTGACGGGGGGCTCTATAACAATTACCCGTGGAATGTGTTGCGCGACGACTTTCATCCGGAAGTAATCTTGGGAAGTAACGTTTCTGGGCTAAGCTCGCCCCCGACGAAGAACGACCTGTTAGGGCAAATCGAAATGCTGGTCATGAACCCAACCGACTATGCGTTGCCAGACTCGGTAGGAATATCAATCAACATCCACTTTACCGACGTGGGGATTCTTGATTTTAACAAGTGCGACTCTTTAGTGTCAACGGGTTACACCCAAACCATCGCTTTAATGCCCGAGATCAAAGCACGGATAACGCGCCGCTATCCTCACGACTCACTGGTCGAGTCGCGGCGGAAGTATCGCGAGTCACTCCCTCAGCTGGTCTTTTCGCGCAACACGACGGTAAGGGGCGTAAATCGGAAGCAGGAACGGTATATCGTAAAAGCGATCGACAAGACGCGGAACGCCTTTTCCTTCCAATCGTTTGAAGAGGAGTATTATAAACACCTAGCTGATTGTAATATAGACCGAATTTTCCCGAAGGCTAATTATAACCCCTATACCCACCTCTTTCAGCTTGACCTGACGGTCGATCGCGCCCATCCGCTCGACTTATCGTTTGGCGGCAATATATCGAGCCGGAACTTAAGCAACATATTCCTAGGGATTGACTATAAAATCTTTTCCAACTTCTCAGCACGGGCTTTTGCATACGGCACGATCGGTCACCTCTACTCTAATGCACAGCTAGGGTGGCGGCAAGACTTTCCGACCGCGATACCGTTTTACTACACCCTCGGCTACTCGTTTTCACGCTATGACTATCACACGACCTCGCCCATCGCGATCTTCGAAGACACCCGCCCCCCGTATGTAAAGATCAAGGACAACTATGTCTATGGGCTGTTTGGCTTTCCGAGTTCGTTTAACTCACAGTGCAACATTATGGTACACGGTGGGGTGCGGATAGACAATTACTACCAAGGGATGCACTTTTTGCGCAACGACATCCCTGACGAGACCCTCACCCAGTACCTTTACGTGGGGAGCGAACTCCACCGGATGACGCTTAATTACAAGCAATTCCCCACGAAGGGACTCAAGTGGTTTTTACGCGCGGGCTTTTATGTGATGAGAGAGAATCATACGCCAGGGACGACCTCTATAATGAAACAGCAATTGAGCAATCGTCACCTTTGGTATAACATACACGGGTATTATGAAAACTACTTGCCCGTGGTGGGTGATTATGTCACGATGGGGGTGATGGGCGAGACAATGGCGATGTTAAAAGAGGCGTATCGGAACTACACCTCTGATCTCCTGATGACCCCCAGCTTCTCACCTTCGTTCGCCACGCGCTCGATATTTATTTCACACCTTCACTCGCCGCTTTACTTAGCTGGGGGGCTTATGCCGACCTTTCAGATCTACCCCAACCTCTATCTCCAGGGGCGCGCGTTTGGATACCTGCCTATTTATAACTTGCGCGCCAACAGTGAACTCAAGAGCGTGTATGAGCTGAGCTTCCGAGAATATTACTTTTTTGGCGAGTTACACCTGTTTTACCAGACCTTGATCGGTCCAGTCAGTTTCTCGGTCTCCTACTTGCCCAATTGGCAAGCCAATCGGGTAGATAACTTCCTTGTAAGCGTAAACTTAGGGTATAGTATCTTTAACAATACAGGGCTACGATTTTAGAGACTCTGCTGGGGGATGGGCATACTTCGTAAATTGGCAAGCCAATCGGCTATCTATGGGCTGAGTAGTGTAGTACCTCGGTTGCTCAACTACTTTTTGGTGAGCCTTCACTCTCGAGTCTTTAACGAGGGGGAGTATGGGGTGATCACCGAGCTGTATGCGTATGTGGCGGTGCTATTGATCTTGCTGACCTTTGGTTTGGAGACGGGTTTCTTCCGGTTTGCGGGCAAGAAAGAGAGCCCTGCGACGGGCGATCGGGTCTTCAGCACAATATTTTACTTTTTGGGCGCGACGAGCCTGAGCTTCTTTGGGTTAGGTTGGCTACTGCTTAGCCCGATAGCCGATCTCTTAAACTATCAGGGGAGCGAAAGTCTGCTGCTAATGATGTTTGCCATTTTGGCAATTGACGCGTGGAGCGCCCCGCTGTTTAACCGACTGCGGTGGCAAGAGCGCCCCAAAGCCTATAGCGCGATCAAGATCCTCTCGGTGCTGGTTAATATCGGTTTCAATGTGCTGTTCTTGGTGGGTTACCCTTACCTCGGGTGGTATGACCCATCGTTTGGTGTGGGGTATGTGCTCTTGAGTAACCTCTTGGGGAGTGGTGTGGCGTGGTTGCTCGCCTTTTTTGCCTGTGGTGGGCTACCGCGGGTATTCCGCTGGAAGATCTTGACCCCTATTTTAGCCTTCTCGTTCCCACTCTTGTTAAGCGGTCTGGCGGGAACAACCAACGAGTTTATGGATCGTCTCTTCATCAAATGGCTCACCCCTGCGGCAGACCCGATGAGTGAACTGGGGATTTATGGCGCCAACGGTAAAATCGCCGTGCTCTTGGTGTTGTGTGTGCAGATGTTTAAGTTCGCTGCCGAACCCTTCTTCTTTTCGAGTGCTGACGAAAAGAACGACCCGAGGGTGTATGCGATGGTCACGAAATATTTCTGGTACTTTACCCTCCTCGTCTTGGTGGGGATTATGTTTTACCTTCCCTTGTTCCAGTTCTTCATCGGTCGGAGCTTTCGGACGGGGCTTGGGGTCATCCCCATCCTACTGGTAGCAAACTTGTTATACGGTCTCTTTTTCAATGTAAGCTTTTGGTATAAACTCCAGAAGCGAACGTGGTATGGGGTATTGTTTACCGTAACGGGCGCGGTGGTAACCCTCGGTGTCAACCTGCTCTTAACCCCGATGCTCAGCTATTATGGCGCGGCTTGGGCACGGGTGGCAAGTTACTTAGTGATGTGTGTGGTGTGTGTATGGATCGGGCGTCGTTACTTTCCTGTCCCGTATGAGTATCGGAAGTTCTTCGTTTCGTTGCTCTTGGGTCTTTCGTTTCTAGGGCTCGGGAGCTTACTCTCAGACACGGCGTGGTGGCTCATGCTGGGGGTGCGCTCGTTACTGTTACTTTTGTTGGTTTATCTGTTTATGAGATTAGAGGGTATATCGCCCTTGAGATTGGTAACATTATGGAGACGAAAGTAAAAATCGTACTAAAGGTAGGGGCTCAACTCCCGAGCTATATGACGCCAGGGAGTGCTGGGGCAGATCTTTTCGCTCATCTAGAAAAGCCGTTAACAGTGTCGCCGATGGGCGGGGTAGTTGCCGTGCCGACGGGGGTCTCTATAGAGCTCCCGATTGGGTTTGAGGCTCAGATTCGCCCACGGAGTGGTTTGGCAAAAAAGCACGCAGTGACGGTCTTAAATGCACCAGGGACGATCGATAGTGACTATCGGGGCGAGATTATCGTTCTACTGATCAACCACGGCAGAGAGTCTTACACCATAGCGCCACAAGAACGAATCGCGCAGATGGTGATCGCCCCCGTGACAAGAGCCGTGTGGGAAGAGGTAGAGACATTGGAAGAGACCATACGTAACAGACAAGGATTTGGACATACAGGAAAATGAAGCTAGTGAAGCTATGGGGTATCCTACTTGGCGTAGGGGCAGTGTTATGGGGCGTGGGGTGTGCGACACACCCAAAGACAACGACCCCGAAGTTTGAGAAGGAGGTCGGTAATCCGTACTTTGATAGTTACTACCTTTTCCTGACCGACACCACAGAGGCGCTATTACCACGCCTGCGTGCAAAGTTTGCCCAATCGCAATCGCCCGAAATAAGCGACCTTATCGCCCAAGTATTTTACCGGAATGGTAGGTTAGACTCGGCGCAAGCCTATATAGAACGATCTTACCGACTTGACTCAAACAACGTCGACTATGCGAAGAGGTATTACGCGATATTAGAGGAGCAACAAAAAGACCCCGCGCGCCTAGTCTATCTTGCCGATCGGTTGATATCGCTAGACAGCGGGGATGCGAAGAACCAGTACTCACTTCTCATGGCTTACATCCGAGACAACCGCATTGGGGAGGCAATACGCTATGGTCGCTCGCGCCAAGAGTTCTTCCGCCGCTACTTCGAAATCGATCAAATGCTCATCAACCTCTACTTGCAATCGCAGATGCCTGATTCGGCGATGCGTGTGGCAGAGGAGCTTATCGCGCAAGACCCCAGCGAGTCAAATAGTTATTTCGTAGCCTCGACGGTTGCCGCGCGCAGTAACGACACCTTGAACTACAAACGCTATTTCAAGCAAGGGGTGAAATATGGATGCCCGAACGAGTTGTTAGTTGAGGCTTATGCGCAGTATTTGCTCATAGAGCAACGCAACCCGCGCGAGTTGCTAGGGACTCTCGATACCATCTTTGAGCGCTGCCACTACCCCGAGTCATGGCTTGTGGAAATGCTCTCCAACCTCCGTTTTGTCTTCACCTCACCACGGATGAGTGACCCCACAGAGCGCCACCTCCTCTCAAGCTTTGAGAGACAATTATCCCACTCGTCAGAAGGGCAGTTTGTCCTCTTACAATATTACCGACGTAATTTCGACACCGCAGCGGCCTTAGCTTTGATAGCGCGCAACCAAAAGACGTTTGCACCGAGCTACATATGGGACATGATTTATGTGAGCGAGAGCTTAAAATTCCGCCCCAAACCGAGAGTAAGCCACTGGGGCGAAGAAACACGGGTAGCGCGTGAAAACATTACAAAATACCCTTTTGATCTTTTTTCTGCTTATGTCTATTTCGAGTGGGTGGGTGAGGCGACCGACTCTGTGCGACGCATCGACACGGTCGATCACTACATAGGTTACTATAAGGAGCTCTTGCGCCAAGCAAAGAAAGACGAGGTCTATCGGTTTGAACTCACCTTTGGCAAAGACACGACCGTGCAGCGCATCCCCATCTTGCTCGCCAACCTATCGCGCCTCTATGGGTATAAGGGGGATGTGAGTCGAAAAGATCAAAAGGCGTTCGAAGCATACAAAGAAGCGTTGAAATATAACCCCTCTAACGAAGTGGCGCTGAATAACTATGCCTATAATCTGGCGCTGGTCGATGCGAAGCAGCTCAAGCGCGCCCTCAAGATGTCGGAAAAGAGTTTGACGATAGACCCTAATAACGAAAACTACTTAGACACGTATGGCTATATCCTCTATCGCTTAGGACGTTATAAGGAAGCTAAAGCGGTATTCACAAAGCTATTATCGATCAATCCGCGTCCGGGTGCGACCTCGCTCCTACACTATAGCGCACTATTAGAGGCGCTGGGGAATAAGGATGCGGCAGAGGTCTACCGTATGAAGGCAACACAAGCCGAAAGCGAGTAGAGGAAAAGGAAAAGATTAACTAACAAGAGGATGACGCTCAAGAGTTTGATTCGTTGGCTGGTATACGGAGTCCTTTTCTTGATCTCCAACGCGAGTGTGGCACAAAAGCTCGTAGATCTGCAACGACAAAAGGCTCAGACCTTGGAGCGGATATCCACCACCTCGCTCCTTATCGAAGAAGGGAGCAAATCGCAAGCACAAAACACGCGCAAGCTAGATCTCTTGACGGCACAAATAGAGACCCGTAACGACCTGATCAAGAATATCAATCAGCAAATCGAACTCTACAACCGAGAGATCTCTCATCGGGTACGGAACATCACACAACACGAGCGCGAACGCGACACGCTTTTAAGCCAATATGCGCAGTTCGTCAAGCGGACACAGTTTCTTCAAGGTCGTAATGAGGTACTCCTCCAGATATTGGCGTCAAAGAACCTCTCGCAGATGTATCGACGCATTCGGTTCTACCGCGAATATTTGCAATATCAACACTCACAACACGACACAATCGTGGCATTAAACCAAAGGCTACAAGGCGAACGCGACTCGCTAGTGGGGGCACAAAAGCGCTTAGTAGGGCTAAGAAACGAAGAGTATGCCTCTCGTAACCAACTTCTTTCAGAACAAGAACTCTACAACAAAGAGCTGCAGCGCCTCCTGCAACAGGAAAAGGCGTGGAAAAACACGTTGCTAGAAGATCAAAAGAAAGTGAGAGAGCTCAACGTGGCGATCAATAAACTCTTAGAGGAGGAGGCTGAGCAGAACCGCAAAGCCAAACACGACGCCCAGTATAAAAAACTTGGCAAGGATTTTGCTAGCAACAAGGGAAAGTTGCCTTGGCCCATCTTAACAGGGTCAATCATACGAGGGTATGGACAGCAAGAGAGCAAACTCCTCAAGGGGATCAAAACGACGAGCGAGGGGGTAGATATTGCCGCCCAAAAGAACTCGGTGGTGCGGAGCGTGTTTAACGGTAAGGTTACCAAGGTCGCGCACATCCCAGGGGGTAATGACGTAGTGATCATCCGCCACGGGGAGTTTCTTACCCTCTACTCCAACTTGGTCAACTTGGTGGTGAGCACGGGCGATGAGGTCAAGGCGGGGCAGACGCTCGGGACGGTCTATACGGAGAAAAACGCCGTGCAAGGGACACTACACTTTGAAATATGGAAGGAGTTCCGTTCTCAAAACCCAAAAGTCTGGCTTCACCCATAGCTTATTTTCCTATTCTGGGAGATGAACGAGCGAAGGATAAACAACAGAGTGACTGTCGTCCGCTCATAAAGGGGCAGCAGGACTAGGTAAAATTACTCATTCTTGATTTAGAGAAATAGAAGAAAATAGCCTAACTTTGATTAGGAAATAGCTACTCCTCCTTCTATAGAGGAGAAATGTAGCGGTCGGATTTTTAGGAGAGACACAATATACACGATACCGATGGAGAGAATAGTCTTAGCGTCGACAGAGACAGCCAGTAACGAGCTCTTAGAGTTCTTGGATCGGCTGTTCATGAATGTTGACGGTTTGGCAGACCTCGAGGCGAATGTACAAGTTGCCATCTGCGAAACCTTCAATAACGCTGTGGTGCATGGCAACAAGCTAGATTTTAGAAAGCGCGTGACCTGCACCTTCGATATCACCGACACTGCCTTCGTCTTTACGATAGAAGATGAGGGAGAGGGGTTTGAGATTGAGAAGATCCCCGACCCGACGCTTCCTGAGAATATAGAAAAAACGCGTGGAAGGGGGGTATTTCTCACACAAAAGCTCTCAAGTAAGGTAGAATACCTAGATAAGGGGCGAAGAGTGATTATCAGCTTTTATAAAAAGAAATAGGGGGTATTTTGAGTATCTTATTCCACACCCTGGGGGTTCGTTACCTTTTACGCCACAAACGCGAGATTCGCGCCACGGTAAAGCTCATGTGTGAGAGCAAGGGCTATCGCGTGGGAGAGGTCAACTACATCCTCTGCTCTAAGCGCGTGATCAAGGAAACTAATATCCGCTACCTCGATCACCATTACTACACCGACATCATTACCTTCCCGATGTCTGAGGAAGCGGGGGTCGTGAGTGCCGACATCTACGTCTGTGTCCCCGTCGTATTTGAAAATGCCGTGCATTTCAAGACGTCTGCCTACACCGAGTTGATACGGGTGCTCTTTCACGGCATATTACATTTGATCGGGTACGACGATCACACGCCCGAAGATCAGCGCGCCATGCGCGCTGCCGAGGAGGAGTGGCTCGGAAAATTCGCGGAAATGCTATAAAAGCACTTTCTTTGCTTCATGGAACGAAGCAGAGACATCATCGTAATTGGCGGCGGACACGCGGGTTGCGAAGCCGCCTTGGCAGCGGCTAGTTTGGGCGTCAATACGCTCCTTATTACAACCGACATTACCAAGCTAGGTGTAATGAGTTGTAACCCCTCAATCGGGGGGATTGGTAAAGGGCAGATCGTGCGCGAGATAGATGCCCTCGGGGGCTTTACCGCACAGTGTACGGATCTTACCACCCTTCAATTTCGGATGCTCAACCGCTCTAAGGGAGCAGCTATGCATAGCCCTAGGGCACAGTGTGACCGCGATCTCTTTAGTCTCACGTGGCGGAGAAAGTTAGAGGGGGCGACCAACCTAGCGATCATTCAAGACACAATTGAGGAACTCTTGTTAGAGGAACATGAAGGGAAGACGCTGTGTGTAGGCGTAAGATCAAAATTGCGCGGCGATATAGTCGCCCAACGCGTGATACTTACCGCCGGTACCTTCCTTAACGGACTCATCCACGTGGGGATGTATCACACCCCAGGAGGTCGCATCGATGAGAGCGCCGTGCCACGCCTCACCGCACAGTTAGTAGCTCACGGCATAAAAGCCGCACGATTCAAGACAGGCACTTCGCCGCGGATCGATCTCCGGACGATAGATTTAGACGTCTGTCGCATACAGGCGGGAGACATCGAAGGAGGACACTTTTCCTACTCCACCACGTGCCCTTCCCCCCTCCCCCAACGCCCGTGCTATATCACAGAGACGAACCCAGAGACCCACGCGATCTTACGCGCCAATCTCAATCGCTCCCCCCTTTTTCAACACGTGATACAGGGACGCGGACCGCGCTACTGCCCTAGTATCGAAGATAAGATTCACATTTTCGCAGACAAAGGCTCACACCCCATATTCCTAGAGCCAGAGGATAGCGAAGGCAACACCGTCTACATCAATGGATTTAGCACCTCGCTTCCGTATGATGTGCAAGAGGTGGGGCTTCACTCAATACGCGGTTTAGAGGAGGCACACATCATCCGTCCAGGCTATGCGATCGAGTATGACTATTTTGACCCCTTGCAATTGGAACATAGTTTAGCCTCGAAGGTAATCAGGGGGCTCTACATCGCGGGTCAGCTCAACGGCACAACGGGGTATGAAGAGGCTGCCGCACAAGGACTATTAGCAGGGATCAATGCCGCACACACCTTGCTCGGGCGCACGCCCATTGTCTTGCGGCGCTCAGAGGCTTATATAGGTGTGATGATTGACGACCTCGTCACCAAGGGAGTAGACGAACCCTACCGGATGTTTACCAGTCGCGCTGAGCACCGTCTTTCGCTTAGAGAAGACAACGCAGACGAACGTCTTTACCAGCTATCTGTAGCGATTGGGTTACGGAGCAAGGAAGCTTTAGAAAAAACGGCGACAAAATATGAAACTGTAACCGCCTTGGCGCACTACCTGACACAACTTTCGCTCACGCCCGAAATGGTGAATGAATACCTCTTAGCACAGGGGGGCACTCCCCTCCCCCAAGCCATCAAAGCGCATAAACTTCTTTTACGTCCCGAAGTTAAACTAGCGTCACTGCTTCCCCATATTCCCACCACAGCATTTGACAAAAGCACACTCTCTGCAGAGATAGTCCACAGCGCCGAGACGCGCATCAAGTATGCTAGCTACATAGAGAAAGAGGAACAGGAGAGTGAACAAACGTTGAAGATAGACACTATACACATCCCCGACACGCTAGACTACACAACCCTAGAGAGTATTAGCATTGAGGGAAGACAGAAACTCCGTCAACACCGCCCCAAGACCTTAGGAGAGGCAAAACAGATACCCGGCATCAAACCTAGTGACCTAAAGGCGATCTTGATAGCGATGCGTTCGTTTGTTCCACGTGGAACAGTGGAAGGGACAGAGGATAAATAAAGTTTCCCCCCTTTGTTCCACGTGAAACAAGAAAGGTGTGAGTAAAATAAATAGAGGTTGTTCCACGTGGAACAAAGGAAGGTATCAGAACCTCAAATAACGAGGGCATTACATTCTCCTTCCCTACACAACCACCTTTTAACGATTAAGGTCTCTAGAAAGGCGTATCTCTATACTACGCTACAGAAGATAGGAGTAAGAGTTTACTACTTATCTGATAAAAAAATGAGTGGCACTGAAACAAGAGGAAGGGTGGGGAAAATAAGGCATAAAATCTGTTCCACGTGGAACGAAGGGAAACAGAAAGGATAGATAAGAAAACGTGTTCCACGTGGAACAGCGTTAAACGAAAATAAGCGGGGATGGAACTCAAAGACGAACGCTATGCGGGGATTAAGGAAACCGTACAAATGCTCCCCCACGTACCTGGAGTATATGTCTACAAGAATGCACAGAAAAAGATTATCTACATTGGGAAGGCTAAAGACCTACATAAACGCGTGCAGTCTTACTTCACCAACATAGAGCGACATAATGCCAAGACGCGGATACTGGTCAATCAGATAGCGTTTATCGATTTCATCATCGTCAATACCGAGGAGGAGGCCTTCTTGTTAGAAAACAACCTTATCAAGAAGAACCAACCAAAGTATAACATCCTGCTCAAAGACGACAAGTCTTACCCTTGGGTCTGTATTACCAAAGAGGAATACCCGAGGGTATTTCTAACA
The DNA here is from genome assembly GCA_938040915.1 of uncultured Bacteroidia bacterium. Classification (GTDB taxonomy): domain Bacteria; phylum Bacteroidota; class Bacteroidia; order Bacteroidales; family CAJPTX01; genus Bacteroides_D. The sequence continues at coordinate 33,011 of CALHZE010000233.1, forward strand.
CGCAACTACATTCCACGGAGAGGGAAATATTACGGTCCCTATCCCTCGGGCGGAGCAATTGATTCGGTACTCGCCACCCTACGTCAACTCTTTTTCTACCGAACCTGTAAAATGCCCATGACGCAAGCGTGGGTAGAGGCGCGAAGATATCGCGCCTGCTTAGAATACCACATCCACAACTGTCAGGGACCGTGTATCAATGCCATTAGTAAGGCAGAGTATAACCGCGCTATAGAGAATATCGGCAATATTTTGAGTGGTAAGGTAGGGAGTGTCATTGCCACCTTACAACGAGAGTATCGCGAGGCTCTCGAGCACCTTCACTTTGAGAAAGCCGAGGTGCTCAACAAGCAAATCGAAGCCCTGCAAGATTACCAGAGTAAGAATAGTGTCTTAAACCCCGAGGTGGGCGATTTAGATGTGATTACCATCCTCGAGCGCGAGGATCGCGTAGCGCTCAACTATATGCATATTTACAACGGTGCCGTCGTCCTCTCTATCAATCGCATCGTATCAAACCCACTTGGTAACTCATTAGAGGAGCTCTTAGAGACGGTCGTCTACCGACTCAAGGAGGAGTTTGGCAGCGAAGCCTCTACCCTGTTATGCAACCTAGCGCTCCCCTCCCCTATTCCTCCCTACAAGCAAGTAGAGTTACCACAGCGTGGCGATAAGCACAAAGTTCTTTTACTCTCGACACTCAACACCGAGCGCTATCTTGAGCAAACCACAGCGCGCAGACAACTCCCCACCGAAGAGGCAATGTTGCAACTCCAGCGCCTCTTAAAACTCCCCCGTCTGCCTCGCCACATAGAGTGTATAGACAACTCTAATACGCTGGGGACTTACCCCGTCTCCGCAGTGGTAGTCTTCATCGATGGGAAGCCGGCTAAAGAGCTTTACCGGATCTATAACGTAAAGACCGTTGAGGGACCTAATGATTACGCTACCATGGAAGAGATCATCACACGGCGTTACGAAGAAATGCCATCCGAGGAGCTTCCAGACCTTTTGGTGATAGATGGAGGAAAGGGGCAACTGAGTTCCGTACAAGACGCACTGATGCGTATAGAGCGCATCACCGACATTCCGCTCGTAGGGCTCGCTGAGCGTATGGAGGAGCTCTATGTTCCACGTGGAACAGCGCCGATACGGTTGAGTAAAGATGCCCCCAACCTACGCCTCTTGATTCAGATGCGTGACGAGGCGCATCGTTTTGGGGTAAAGCACCACACCCACCAGAGAGACAAAGACGTAAAGAACGTCCGGCTATTGGAAGTAAAAGGCGTAGGGGAAAAGAGCATCCAGAAACTCTATCAACAATTTGGCAGCAGACAAGCCATTCTTTCAGCAGGTCTCGAAGCCATAGAATCTTGCCTAGGAAAGAGTAAAGCCTCCTTGGTGTGGAAAGCATTAAAGGAAGAAGAAAGAGAGAAGAGAACACCCTAAGAAGAGACCTCTAACGCCATTATACACAACGCCGCGCGACTATAGAGTTTTCACTGCTGTATAGTCGCGCGGCGTTGTGTATCTTTCCAAAGGAGTAACCTTCCCTATATTCTATTTTCTTTTTATTCCACGTGGAACACGTCTTCTCCTTCTTAGTTTCTCATTACTCAGGGTAAAACGATATTCTCTATTTATCTACCTCTTTGTTCCACGTGGAACACGCCTTCGTCCTTCTTAGTTCCTCATTACTCAAAGTAAAACGACATTCTCTATTTATCTACCTCTTTGTTCCACGTGGAACACGTCTCGTCCTTCTTAGTTTCTCATTACTCAGGGTAAAATGATATTCCCTGTTTATCTACCTCTTTGTTCCACGTGGAACATGCATTCGCGCTCTGATAATCCTTGCTCTTTTCTTTCGCTCACATTAAGCACGCAGGGCTAGCCCCCCCACAAGCTAGAATAGTCAACTCCAAGGTGTTCGTAAGCAGTCGAGGTTGCAACCCGTCCGCGCGGCGTGCGCTTGAGTAAGCCCTCCATGATAAGAAAGGGCTCGTAAACCTCTTCGATCGCCCCCGCATCCTCCCCTACCGCAGTTGCCAAGGTAGAAAGCCCAACAGGTCCCCCGTTAAATTTCGCAATAATCGTAGAGAGAATACGACGATCCATCAAGTCTAAACCACGACTATCTATGTTGAGGGCGTCGAGAGCCAAACGCGCAATCTCTAGGTCAATCTCGCCATTACCCTTTACTTGCGCAAAATCGCGCACGCGGCGTAATAGCGCATTCGCTATACGCGGCGTCCCACGACTCCGCGCCGCTATCTCTTGCGCGGCTTGCGTATGTATGGGGATGCGAAGAATCCCTGCCGAACGCTTTAAGATCGCTTGAATCGTCGCATTAGGGTAATACTCTAAAAGACACGAAATGCCAAAGCGCGCCTTGAGGGGCTTGGTCAGTAACCCCACGCGCGTGGTTGCCCCCACCAAAGTAAACGGATTGAGTTGAAGTTGTACACTCCGCGCCGCAGGACCCTTCTCTATCATGATATCTATGGTAAAATCTTCCATAGCCGAATAGAGGTACTCTTCCACCACAGGAGCAAGGCGATGGATCTCGTCAATGAAAAAGACTGTCCCTTTTTCTAAACTCGTAAGTATCCCCGCCAAATCACCAGGACGATCAATGACCGGTCCACTCGTCATCCGTAACGATACCCCGAGCTCGTGGGCTAAAATATGTGCCAAAGTAGTTTTGCCTAAACCAGGAGGACCATGAAAGAGCACGTGGTCGAGGGGCTCGCCGCGTAATTTAGCAGCCTCCACAAAAACGTGAAGATTGTCCATCACTTTACTTTGCCCAGTGAAATCGGCAAAGCTTAACGGACGTATCGAACTCTCGACCTCTTCGCTTTCGTCTTGCCTATACTCGCGATCTGCCATTCTACCTTCTTGAGTTTTGCTCGTTTTCAAACCCCTTTCTTCCTATCACCTTCTTCTTTTAAGAAAAAGAAAGAAGGTAGTTAGATAGGCTGTTCATTATGTTTATAACCACGGCATAGGGGTATAGCGCCGTGGAAAAAAGGAGGGGAAGGGGCTTGCGAACTGATGTGGGAAAGTTACTGAAAAATAGGAGCTTAATAGCGCTATTGAGAGTCTTTTCTAAGAGCGCCGCGGGGGAACGGAGTGAGCTCGTGGGGGTGTCTATAATTTGGGTCATTTCGTTGCAGTAAGAAGATACGCTATTGTTCATAAAACAAGGAAAGGCGATAACGTGCAACTTATCGACACAACACTAAGACAACAAGGGGGCGTTTATAGACAAGTTGTGAACAGTTTAGACTCGTGGCGCTCATTACTCGTTGATAATTGCCTCGATGAGCCAAAGCGCATCATTTTCTAGCTCGGTGCGGCGCTTATTCATATCTCGGATGCCGCTTTTCTTGTCATAATACTTTCCCAAGGTCACGCGATACATCCCGTTGATCTTTCGCACCGTCGGTGTATACCCTTTTTGACGCAGCTCGCGTTCGAGCTTGTTGGCGTTTTCTATGCTAGAGAAGCTACCGGCTACGATAAAGAACACGGTATTTCGTTGCGGCTCTGGCTGCATTCGGAGGGCATTGACTTGCCGGTGACTGCTGTCAAGGGCTTGTTGGGTCTCCTGTAGCGTGAGGGTGGTGTCGAGCGGTGGAAGTGTGGGAGTGAGCAGGCTATCTTTCTTTTGCGTGGGAGCATTCGCCGCTTGACGTTTTTTGAATTGTGTGGGCGAGGCAAGAAAATAGGTCGCGATAATCCCGCCCCCTGCCACTAGCCCACAGATGAGCGCCACGACCCCGAGATTGGTGCGGCGCATTTTCCGTTTACCAATCCCCTTGGCTTTGGGGAGTAAAAGTGGGAGTAACGGATTGCGCGTAAGGTGAAGCTCCCCCCCCTCCCCTACCAATTGCAGAAGCCTTCCCTCTTTATGGAGCGTCCCCACGCCTTGAAAGTGAATCTTTTCGCCTCGCTCTATGCGTCCTCGCAGGGTTTCCAGCCAGCGCGCTAAGATTTTTTCTACTTCTTCGGGGGGGAGTGTGCTGTGGCTACGCAGATAACCTAATAGTGCTTCGTCGTCAAACTTCCGCTCGTTGGAGAAACGAAGTAGATGGGTCGTGGGAAGAAGCTGACCTTGCGCATCAAGGTGCGCCGGACGCACCTCGCGTACGAAACTCCCGATCCCTGGAAGACTGACGTACTGCTCCTGCAGCAAAACATACTGGACACACTCCTCTATCTGCATTACCCTCGCCTTTACTGCGACAAAGTTAGTGGTAAATGTATTTTTTACCTTTGTTCTAGAGAAATAGCCTTAGCGAGTGCTGTGTCACAGGGGAATGAATCGGAAAAAGACTTTTAGGCGTGCTGCAACTCAAAAATACAGTCACGCCTTTTTACATTTACTACGTGCCACACTCTGGAGCTTTATGCTCGCCTTAGTAGGGCTCTTCTTATTTCGCTTGATCTTATTGTGTGCTCAGGGGTGTGAACTCCTTTCCACAGAGTGGCGGGGTGATCTCCTCGCCATGGTCTGGATGGGGGCGCGCTTTGACGCCAAAATGTTGAGTACTTTTTTCCTTCTTCCCCTTCTCCTCTTCCCCCTTGCTTATCTCTTTTCTGAGCGTAGTGCACCGCACCGCTGGGTGGGGCGCTTGTGGGTGGGGGTAGAAACACTCTTGTGCGTCGCCCTTTGGCTGGTCTGCGTCGTCGATTACTATTACTTCTCTTTTTTCCACTCCCATTTTGATGCCACGGCGTGGGGCATTGTTGACGATGATACGGCGGCGGTCTTACACTCTATATTGACAGACTTTCCCGTCCTCCGCGTCGCTTTTTTTACGCTTTGTGTTGGTGTCGCGGCGGCGATCTGGGGATGTTATTGGGTGCATCGCCCTTATCGAGCCTACCACCCCTCGCGCCTTCTCTCGCGTTTACTCTTGAGTATCGCCGCTCTTGCGGGGATCTTTGTTCTCGCACGCGGAACGTTGGATACTCACCCCTTGCGTGCCATACATCTTAACGTCTCGCGCAACACACTGATCAATCAGCTGACCAACTCCCCCCTCTTTGCCCTTTATGATGTCGTGGCGCACGCCGACGAATACCGTCTTGATCTTGATACCCTGTCGATCCTCCGCCGTTGGGGTTTTCAAAGCGAGGCAGAGGCGGTCGAGGCTTATACAGGAAAGCACGTACTTTCCACCGACGCGCTCTTTGCCCCCTGTATCGACACGACGCCCTGTCGCGACTCCCTTCGCCAGCATCCACCCCACGTAGTCTTCTTGCAAATGGAGAGCATGGGGAGCTATTTCCTACAGTTCCAGCAAGAGCCTTTTAACCTCCTTGGGGCGCTGCGCGAACAACTTCCATATAGTTATTGCTTTACCCATACCCTCAGTGGCGGGAGTGGCACGCTGGCGAGCCTTGAGACCCTACTCTTTGGGGTCGTGCAAGGCCCCGTGGCACAGTCGGCATATTACCGCACTCCCCTCCCCTACTCCGTCGCTAACGTCTTTGCGCAACAGGGGTACACTACGCGCTATATCTCGGGGCAGCGTCTTGGGTGGCGCAATGTCAAAAACTTTCTCACGGCACAGAACTTTGACTATGTGGAGGGAGAGCGCGAACTCCGCGACTACGTCTCCCCCTCCGCACCACAAGGCACGTGGGGCTTGCACGACGAAGCGCTCTTTGAGAGGATTTTACAAGTACTCCGCTCCGCCACCTCCCCACAGTTTATCTATGCGATGAGTATTTCCCACCACACTCCGTATGACGTTCCCACGACAGACGCCAACCGCGCACTCGAAATCCCCGACGCGCTAGCACCCTTGATCGATATGACCCCAGAGGTGGCTCGCAAGAGCTTTGCGGCACTCGCCTACCAAAACGATCAGCTTGGGCGTTTTATTCAGGCTATCCGTGAGTCGGCGCTCGCAGATCGCACCATTATTGCCTTTACCGGCGACCACACCCTAAAACAAAACCTCAAACACTGTGACGACCCCTTGGCGCTCTATGGTGTCCCGATTGTCTTTTTTGTGCCTAAATCCCTCTTGGTGGGACGAACGGTAGACACAAGCGTCTATGCCTCACACAACGACATCTTTCCCACCCTCTTTCACCTCGCCCTTTCTGGGGCACGCTACTTCCGTACGGGGCGTAATCTTTTTGATCCGTCATCGCCTCTGCCGCAGGTCGCCCTCTATGATCGCAAGTTGCTCCTTACAGCCAAGGCACAAATCACACTCAATAACCCCCTCACGCATTCTCGAGGCGCGGAAGACAGCCTCCACCTTACGCTTGATCGTTTCGGGCGCGCTTACAACGCCGTGATGCAATGCTTCGTGGCTAACGAACTCCGAAAAGACGAGGCGCTAGACTCCCTTTTTACGCCCCTTCGTTGCACAGAGCTTGATACACTCGCCCTTCCTGTGACTTTGAAAAATGGTGCTCAGAAGGATGCGCACCGCCCGTAACGCCCTCGCCCTTGGGGCAATGCAGCTCTCTAATGTTGTGGTAGCGCTGATCTTAACCCCCTATATTACCCGCATCTTTGGGACGACGCTCCTCGGGGTCAATTCCTTTGGGCTCTCGGTGGCGACCAACTTTTCCATCTTTGGGCTCTTTGGTATTCAACTCTATGGGCTGCGGGAGGTGGCACGCGTGAGAGAGTCACCCCTGCAGTTGCAAACGGTCTTTGCGCGCTGTCTCACTTTCCAAGCCTTCTTCTCTGTCGTGGCGATCTTAGGCTACCTCCTTTGGGTCTTGACCACCTCAGATGGTTATACGGCTTATTACCTCCTCTTTTTGATCTTTCTGCTCAGCTCGGCGACTGACCTTACTTGGTTTTACGGCGGCTTCGAACGTTTTGATCGGGTGGCGCTCCGCACCCTCGCTATGCGCTTAGGTGGGGCGGGGTTGGTCTTTTTGTGGGTGAGGCGTGCCGATCAATTGGCGCTTTTGATCTTGCTCCAACAGGGGACGCAACTTCTGAGCAACCTCTTCTACTGGCTTCCCTTGCCCCGTTTCGGGGTTCGCGTCGCTTGGGCTGGGGTACGGACTACGTTGCGCGCGATGTTTCGCCCGAGTTTGGGTGTCTTTCTGCCTATCTTGCTTACGACCCTGCTCCTTACGCTTGATCGAATCTTGTTAGGATACCTCTCCACCAAAGAGCAAGTGGCGATTTATGACTATTCCGCTCGCCTATTACGGATTGCCGTGATCATGGTCTCTGTCCTTGGGAATGTCCTCTTGCCGCGTTATGCGCTTTTGTGGAAAAAGGGGGAAAGGACGGAGTTTAGGCGGATGTTGCGACAGCAGCAAACTTATAGTCTCCTCCTTGCGGGGTTGGCTGGGGGAGGGCTTTTCACGATTGCCGTCCCTTTTTGTTCGTTACTCTTGAGTGACGCATTTGTGGGAGCAGCCGATATCCTTCAGATGATGATTTTTACTGTCACCCTTACGGGGCTGTCATTTTACCATGCAGCGATGGCGATCGGGCGCGAGCGGCGTGTTTTCTATGCTCTGCTTGTGGCGAGCATAGTCAATGGGGCGAGCAATTGGCTTTTGATCCCTCACTTGGGGGCATGGGGTGCAGCGTGGAGTTATAATATTACTGAGCTACTTCTCCAAGTGGCTTATATTGTGATCTTGCGCGACGTTTTGTGCCTCCGTGCCTTGTTTAGAGATATCCTTTTGATCGCAGCCCTTCTCTTCGCACTACTTTACCCCCTTTCCTACCTCAGTATGCCCTCGCCGTGGGAAACACTCTTGCTGCGCGGAGGGCTCTTTACTGTGGCTTACCTGCTCGGGGGGCTCTTGCTATTCCGCACCCCCCGTCTACTCATGAAACGCTTGATCGTATGGTGGAGAAGAAAACACGCACCGTCGGCGTGATCCTCGCGGCGGGAAAGGGCGAAAGGATGCGAAGGGGGCTTCCCAAACAGTTTCTCCCCCTCGGGGGAAAACCCCTTTTCTTACACAGTGTGGCGCTGTTTTGTGCCTCCTCTCTGATCGACGAGGTGTGTCTCGTGATCCCCCGTGATCGAGAGTCTGACTTGTGCGAATGGCTTGCCCCTTATGAAAAAGAGAAGTCTGTGCACTGCGTAGTAGGTGGCGTGACACGCGCCCTCTCGAGTTATAATGCTTATGCTTACTACCGAGCGTGTGGAGAGCGGGTAAACTTTGTGATCCATGATGCGGCGCGCCCGCTTCTCGCGCGGCAAGATCTTGAGGCAGTGACCGAGGCACTCTGCTCTGCGCCCGCGGCCGTTCTCGCGATTCCGACCCCAGACACTATTTACGAAGTTGACGAAGGGTATACGATCACAAACATTCCTCCCCGTTCGTCGCTTTGGTGTGCACAAACGCCCCAAGCTTTCCGTGCCGAGGTTTTAGAGCGGATGTATGCCGCGCGTCCCGAAGAGGCTCTCGTAACCGACGATGTGGGGCTAATGCGTTCGTTGTGCCCTGAGTTGCCGATTCGTTTGATCGAGGCGACCGCCCCTAACCCTAAGCTCACCACCCCGAAAGATCTGCCGTGGTTAGAATACCTGTTGGGGACGCACTAAGGGGGGATGCTCCGTGTAAGCTCTGAGCGATAATACGCCGACGGAGGCGCTATGTGTAATTTTTAGTTCCCAGTACACGCTAGCCGGCTACACCCACAATGTGCGGTATTGACGCGCCCTCTCATTTCCAAATCACCGAATGCTCTTTGTAGGGATATATCACGTTGTCCCCATACAAAAGCCCCCCGCTGTCCGTGCTGTTTTCCATTTATGTTTTCCTTAATCTCCTTACCCTCATACCGTGCTGCGCGCTTGCACAACGGGCGGCGTAGGGTGGTGCTAGGGCTTTGGTAGGGCTTTGGTAGGGCGCTAGAATCTACCTAAAAGCGCACCCAGAAGTGTTTTTTAGACGAATTCCGTTATTCTATTTCCTTGTTCTTTTAATTATCCTCTTAAATGCGCGTTTGGAAATTCCTAAAGAAGAGTGCATCATATCAACCGAATGCGCTTCGTATACCCGTAGTGGGGGGACGCCCCACAGCCCCATCCATTCCTTTCATGCTTCGACCTACAGCGTGAATAGCTCTTTAGGATACGAGTGACAGCGAAACCTACTATGCCGAGTTAGAAGACAGATAATCTTGCTTATCAACGTAGAGAACACTCAAAACAAAAAGGGGGCACAAAGCACTATATTTGTCGCCAGAATTTGTGATAGGGAGTAGCGTGCTGCTTCAGAACTACCGAGCCCCCTCCCCTACTCCAAGTACGGTGTTCTGAACAAAGTACCCTCGCTTGTGTTTGTCTAACGCAACCTCTGTGGAGGCGAATGGGCATAGAGTTTGTTTGGAAGGAAAAAGAATAAGAAAGTCACGACTGTCATAACAGTCTTACGAATTTTATAAAGCGCGCAGAGCGCAACGGGCTTATGTTAGGTGAAATTATACGTGTGGGGCTCGACGTCGGCTCTACTACCTTGAAGGTGGTTTCCGTAGATGCGGCGGGGCACGTCTTAGATACGTTTTATACGCGGCACAATGCCGATGTCTCGGGGACGCTCGAGCGAGTTTTTTCAGAACTGGCACGTAACCGGCAAGGCGAGCGCGTCCAGCTTGCCGTGACCGGCTCGGCAGGTATGGGGATCGCCGAGCGGTGTGGCTTACAGTTCGTCCAAGAGGTGATTGCGGCCTGTCGTGTCGCTGAGACCCACTATCCGGAAGCGGCGAGCTTGGTCGACATCGGGGGCGAGGACGCTAAAATGATCTTCTTCGAAGAGGGGCGTCCACCAGACATCCGAATGAACGGGAGCTGTGCAGGGGGCACGGGGGCTTTTATCGATCAAATGGCCGTCTTGCTGGGCATCGAGGTCGAGCGCCTCGGTGAGCTCGCTGAGCAAGCCACCAAGAAGCACCCAATCGCCTCACGCTGTGGAGTCTTTTCTAAAACCGATATCCAAAATCTTTTGGCGCGCGGTGCACGGCGCGAAGATATCGCCGCCTCTATTTTCCATGCGGTGAGTGTCCAGGTGTTAACCACCCTGTCGCGCGGTTATACGCTACGCCCAAAGGTTATTTTATGCGGAGGTCCCTTCGCACACATTACCCCACTGCGAAAGGCCTTTCAAGAAGCCTCGGGCTTAAACCCCGAAGACTTCATCATCCCAGAGTGTGTACAGGCTATCCCCGCTTGGGGGACGGCACTTCACGTTAAAACCGAGGGAAAGAGCTACACCTTTGACGAGCTCTTACAACTCTTCAAAGATCAAAACCGTGTGAGCGTCGGCGTACGTCCCCGCGGCTTAACCCCTTTGTTTCGCGACAAAGAGGAGTATGACCGTTGGCTTGACAGTAAGTCGCAGTATAAACTCCCTGCTGCTCCCCTAGCCACGGCTACCGAAGGGGCGTGTTTCCTCGGCATCGATAGCGGGTCGACCACGACTAAGGTGATTGTCCTCAACGCGCGGAAGCAGATCATCTTTCGCGCCTACCGTAAGAATGCTGGTGACCCGCTCGGCGCGGTCTCGGCAAGTCTCGGCGAGTTGGTCGCACAAGCCGAAAAGGAAGGCGTCACACTTCGGATCGGCGGTAGCTGTGTCACCGGTTATGGCGAAGACTTGGTGCGCAAGGCCTTTGGGCTCAACCTCGGGGTGGTCGAAACCATTGCCCACTACGTAGGAGCCGCATACTTTGATCCCGAGGTTTCTTTCATCCTCGATATTGGGGGGCAAGACATGAAAGCCGCCTTTATCGATCAAGGCACGATTGCGCGCCTTGAGATCAACGAGGCGTGCTCGTCGGGCTGTGGGTCGTTTATCGAGACCTTTGCGCGGAGTTTGGGGCAAGAGGTCTCTGATTTTGCTACCGAGGCGTGTAAGTCTCTTTCTCCGTGTGACTTGGGGACGCGCTGCACAGTCTTTATGAACTCGCGCGTCAAGCAGTCGTTGCGCGAAGGGGCTTCGCATGGCGACATATCCGCTGGGCTGGGTTATGCCGTCGTGAGAAACTGTCTGAACAAGGTCTTAAAGATCAAAGACTTTAACGTCCTCGGTAATCACGTGATGGTGCAGGGGGGGACGCTCCGTAACCCCTCGGTCTCCCGAGCCTTTGAGTTGGAAACAGGGCGCAAGGTGATCATTACCGATGCCCCAGAGCTTATGGGAGCTTTTGGGGCAGCGCTCCATGCCGCACAAGAGGCGGAGCTCAAACACTTCCCCGAGCGTGAGCTTCACGATGTGGCGCATGTCGCCGCACACACCACCCAACTCGACGGTTGTAAAGGGTGTTATAACCGTTGTGAGGTAACAACCTTCCAGTTTGAGAACGGCGAGGTTTATTTCGCCGGCAACAAGTGTGAAAAGGTCTTTAGTAACCAAGGCGAGGCACACAAGCAGGGGGAAAATACGAGTGAGTGGAAATATAAACGCCTCTTTGATTATGGCAAGCACGACGCGCCTAAGGCGCAGTCGCCACAAGAGCAAAAGAAGACGGCGCTTGTGATCGGCATCCCGAGGATTCTCGGGATGTACGAACACTTCCCCTTCTGGTACACACTCTTTACGAGGTGTGGGCTAGAGGTCAAGGTCTCTGCCGAGTCTACCATTCGTGTCAGTGAAAAGGGTGCACACACCGTCATGTCAGACAATGTCTGCTTCCCCGCCAAGATCGCACACGGGCACGTCCTCGATTTGGTGAAGCGTGGCGTGGATCGCGTCTTTGTCCCCTTCGTGGTTTATGAGGCGGAAGAGGTGAAAGGGGTAAGCAATAGCTTCAACTGCCCTGTGGTATCGGGCTACTCTGAGGTCTTGCGCAGTGCACTGAGCGGTCATCTCCCTGAGGGGGTAGCGATCGATGCTCCCTCGATTAGTTTCAAAGACGAGGGGTTGCTCAAAAAGCAGTGTTGGGGCTATCTCAAGGAGGTCGCCCGCGGACGTTTTGATCTTTCTAAGAAGCGCTTTGACCAAGCCTTTTCTGCCGCGACGACCGAGCAAGAACAGTTCTTTACTGAGCTGATTGCCCAAAACCGAGCTGTCTCTGAAAAAGCACAAGCCGAGGGACGCACCCTCGTGATGTTGGCAGGACGCCCCTATCACGCCGACCCGTTGATACAGCACAAGATCTCGCAAATCATTACCGAGTTTGGCGTTGACGTGGTGACCGAAGATTTGGCGCGTCGCGACAAGCTAGACCCAAAAGCCTCGGTAAGCGTCCATCAGTGGGGCTTTACTAACCGTATCGTCGCCGCAGCGCACTGGACGGCAGCCGCCCCCGCGAATGTCCACTACGTGCAGATCACCTCTTTCGGTTGCGGACCTGACGCATACGTCGTGGACGAGGCTACGGAGATCTTGCGCCACGCGGGGAAGACCGCTACGGTGCTCAAGGTCGATGATGTGAGCAATGTGGGGTCGCTCCGTTTGCGTATCCGCTCGTTGATCGAAAGTCTGAAACTGCGTGAGGGGGCGATATCCCAAGAGCCAGAAGCGACTCCGGTGAAGCACGCCATATTCGAAGACAAAGATCGCAACCGGACGATCCTCATGCCGTGGTTTGGTGACCCCTATTCTCCTTACCTCCCTACCCTGTTTGAGTTGGCGGGCTATAAGGCGGTAAACCTCCCCCCGAGCTCCGAGTCTACCGCTGTCTACGGATTGCGTTATAGCAACAACGAGATCTGTTACCCCGCAACCCTTGTCGTGGGTGACTTTATGCAAGCTATTGCGCGCGGGCAGTATAAACGCGAGGAAGTAGCCTTTGGGATTACACAGACCGGCGGACAATGTCGTGCGACCAATTACATCTCGCTCGTTAAGAAAGCCTTGCAACAAGTCGGGCTTTCAGATGTACCCGTCATTGCGGTCTCTACGGGGGCTGGCAAGTTTAACGAGCAGCCAGGCTTTAAAATTTCGTGGAAGAAGCTCGCCTTGCCGCTCATCCACGCGATGGTCTATGCCGATATCTTGTCTACGCTTTTCCAAGCTTCGCGGGTGCGTGAGCGTCGCCAAGGGCTTGCCCAAGCGCTCTTTGACAAATACACGAAGCTCGGGGTGATGGCGCTCAAGCGTGGCGAGACCAAGCGCATGTACGAATTCCTTGAGCGTGCCGCAGAAGAGTTTAATCAGGGGATAACCCCTAAGGATATGCCACGGGTTGGGATCGTGGGCGAGATCTTCGTCAAGTACAACCGTTATGCGAATCGGGGGGTGGTAGATTGGCTCGCCTCGCAGGGGATCGAGCCCGTCGTACCGGCCCTGTGTGAGTTCTTCATCGAGGGGCTAGCGAGTGCACCGGTGCGGGTGAAAGACAAGATAGAGAAGTCTTCGTTTGGGGTGTCGATCCTCCCCATTATGGAGGCGATTCTCTTCAAGATTATCCGTAAGATGGAGAAGCGCGTCAAGTCCTTCCCCTTCTATCGCCCGATTGGGAGACCGAGCCACGAGTCAGAGCTTGCCTCGTCGGTCATCAATCTGAATGCCCAGTTTGGCGAAGGGTGGTTGATACCGGCGTCGTTTGTGCGTTTCGCGCAAGAGGGGATCAACAGTGTGGTGTGTCTTCAGCCCTTTGGGTGCATAGCCAACCACATCGTGGCCAAAGGGATCGAGCGTCGGGTGCGTGAGCTTTACCCAAACCTTAGTCTCCTTTTCCTTGACTTAGATAGTGGGGTGAGCGAGGTCAACTTCTTCAACCGCCTCCATTTCCTCAAGGAAAATGCGAAGGCGATGGTGCAGAATCCTGTCCCTTTCACGATGGCGGGGCGGAGCTAAAGTCGGCTTCGACCGTGCTTTCGACGGGCGAGTAAAAGAAACGGACGCATCATAATTGCGCTCGTGTATATGATGGGTCGTTGCAGGGAGGGGATCATGTCTCTCCCCTACTCAAAACCTAGCCATTGGGTTATTAGCCCCCCAGCCGCCCATAAGAGGCGCGGCTGGGGGGCTTTCGTCTGCGTAGGACCAAACCTTTTTTCTATCTTTGTGCTTTACAAAGCCTAAAGATTGGTTATGAAACGTACAGTGGTTGTTGCCCTCGGCGGAAACGCGCTACTCAGAGGCAACCAGAAAGGCACGGTGGAAGAACAGCTTGCCAATACTCTTGACACGATGGAGCACCTTGTGCCCCTACTCAAGGAAGGGTGTAACCTTGTGATCGGGCATGGGAACGGTCCCCAAGTCGGTAACATCTTGATGCAGCAGGCGGCAGGTGAGGAAACCTTTGCCATCCCCTCGATGCCCCTCGACGTCTGTGTAGCAGAGTCGCAAGGGTCGATAGGGTACATGATCGAGAGTGCGCTCAGAGAGGTCATGCATCGACACGGCATTTCGCGCGAGGTGTGTGTCCTCGTGAGCCCCGTCCTCGTAGACAAGCAAGATAAAGCCTTTGAGAACCCCACCAAACGCGTGGGAAAGATCTATACGAAAGAAGAAGCCGACGCGCTCGCTAACAACCAAGGGTGGGTCTTTAAGGAAGAAGTCCGCACGACGGGTTCGGGCTGGCGTCGGGTAGTCCCCTCCCCTAAGCCTATTGAGGTGCTCAATGCCTCGCTCGTAAAGAAGCTGGCTGATGACGGGGTCGTGGTCATTGCGGCTGGCGGCGGCGGTATCCCTGTAGCTTACCGTGCTGACAAGACCCTCGAGCCGATTGAGGCGGTCATTGACAAAGATTCGGCAACCTCGCTCTTGGCACGTACGATTGGAGCAGAAGAGTTCTACATCTTGACCGATGTGCCCAACGTCTATATAAACTTCCGTAAACCAGATGAGCAGAAGCTCGAGTCGGTCACGACGGCGCAGTTAGCCGAGTATTCGACCAAGGGGATGTTTGGCGAAGGAAATATGGCACCTAAGATCCAAGCGGCGGTGGACTTTGTAACCCATGGCGGCAAGGTCAGTGTCATTACCGATGCCGAGGCTTTGGGTACCAACGGCGGAACGCGCATTACGAAGTAAGAAGGTCTCCTTTCTAGGTAAGAGTTTTTCATTTTTATAACGTTAGATAGTCATGGCAGTCAATTTGCGGAATCGTCATTTCCTGAAGTTGTATGACTTCACTCCCGAAGAAATTCGTTTTTTCTTGCGCCTTGCCGCTGACCTCAAGAAGGCAAAGTATGCCGGCACTGAGCAACAGCTCTTGAAGGGCAAGAATATCGTCCTCCTGTTCGAAAAGGATTCTACCCGTACCCGTTGCTCGTTTGAAACCGCCGCACACGATCAAGGTGCAGGGGTGACCTACCTCGGTCCTTCGGGGTCGCAGATGGGAAAGAAGGAGTCGATGAAGGACACGGCGCGCGTCCTCGGTCGCATCTACGATGGGATTGAGTACCGTGGTTTCGAGCAGTACAAGGTAGAGACCCTTGCACAGTACGCTGGCGTACCCGTGTGGAACGGTTTGACCAACGAGTGGCATCCGACGCAAATCTTGGCAGACTTCCTCACAATGCAGGAGCACATAGACAAGCCCCTCCGTCAGGTGAAGTTCTGCTACCTCGGCGATGCTCGCTACAACATGGGTAACTCGCTCATGATGGGGGCTGCGAAAATGGGGATGGATTATCGTGCTGCTGCGCCTAAGGCGTATTGGCCAGACCCCGCTATCTTAAAGATGGCGCAAGACGTAGCCAAGACTACGGGGGCAAAGATCACCATTACCGAGAATGTTGCCGAGGCAGTAAAGGGTTGTGACTTCCTCTATACCGACGTATGGGTATCGATGGGCGAACCCGCCGAAGCATGGGCTGAGCGTATCAAGCAAATGATGCCTTATCAAGTGAACGCGAAGGCGATGGAATTGACAGGTAACCCCGAGTGTAAGTTCCTACACTGCTTGCCGGCATTCCACAACCGCGAAACCACCATCGGTGAGGAAATCTATCAGAAGTATGGCGCAGATGCGCTCGAAGTAACCGAAGAGGTATTTGAGTCGCCCGCGTCGATTGTGTTTGACGAGGCAGAAAACCGCCTTCACACCATCAAGGCGGTGATGGTTGCCACCTTGGGTAAGTAATCACGCTTACGTATTGCAAGACATGTGCCTTCCCTGTCGGGTACAGGGGAGGCTTTTTTTGTGTTGACTATCGCGGCAAGATAAGCGTGTGGTATCAAGTTGACAAGCTCGATACTGTATATTTGTACTGACAAAACGGTCGACAGTTACGACTGTCTTGTCAGTAGGTCGCTTAAAAGCTGATAGCTATGGTAATAGAACGGGACGAATACATCCGGCAGCTGCTTGCTAAAAGTTGGAATGGAAAAGTAAAGATCATTACTGGGATTCGCCGCTCAGGTAAATCATACTTACTCTTTACGCTCTTCAAAAAAAAACTCATCGAAGGCGGTGCGCATGAAACCGATTTTATAGAGATAGCACTCGATCGGAGGTCAGATATCGCCTACCGAAATCCCAACCTCCTGTATGAGTATATCGTGGGGCGGACACAAGATTTGCAGCGGAGGTTCTATGTGTTTATAGATGAAATCCAGCTTTCTTACAAGATAAAAAACGAAGGCGTGGACGAATCGCTAGTTCCTGACGAGGATAGGGAGTTGCTTTACACGACATTCTATGATACCCTAAACGAGCTTCTGGCACACCCCAACCTCGATGTGTATGTTACGGGCTCTAACTCTAAAATGCTCGCGAAGGATATTGTAACCAATTTCCGCGATCGTGGCTCGCAGATTAGTGTCTATCCTCTCTCCTTTGCCGAGTATTTTTCCGTTTCGAACAAAGAAAAAGCTGATGCCTTGGAAGAGTATCTCATGTACGGCGGCATGCCGCTCGCCGTACTCGAGCCCTCAGAGCAAGAGAAACAGAAGTATTTGCGCGATCTATTTACCAATGTCTATATCAAAGATATTGTAGAACGCTACCAGCTCAAGGAAGATCTGGTCTTGAGTGCTATTATAGATACGCTCGCATCGTCTATCGGCTCGCTCACCAATCCGAACCGACTCACCAATACGGCAAACACGCTATTGAAGGAATCGATCTCGCACAATACCACGAAGAATTATTTAGATTATCTGGAGGAGGCTTATCTCTTCCGCAGCGCAAAACGCTATGATGTCAAGGGGCGTAAATACTTTGATACACTCCAGAAGTTTTATGCTGTAGATCTCGGGCTACGTAATGCGCGCCTAAACTTCAGACAGCAAGAGCGCTCTCATTTGATGGAAAACCTCGTTTATAACGAACTCGTCAGACGAGGTTATTCTGTTGATGTTGGTATCGTGGAGCTTACACGCGTTGTTGATGGCAAGCGGAGGACGTCGCTGTATGAAATAGATTTTGTGGTAAACGTTGAAAATAGTAAGCTTTACATCCAAGTGGCTCTGAATATAGATTCGCCGGAAAAGAAAGCGCAGGAGACCCTCTCACTTAGAAATACGGGTGATTTCTTTCGTAAAATCGTCGTGCTCGACGGCAATCAAAAACGCTATACGGCAGACGATGGTATCCAGTATGTTGGTGTGATTCCGTTCTTGTTAGAAGACCTCATGGTGCAGTAATGCGCGCTCAATAGATTGATCGACTTCTTTACGCAGCAGACGAAAAACAATCTGACATTTGCCTAGCCTCAGCGATATCTCTTGTAATCGAAGAACTAGTGTTTATCATGTTGTTTATCTTTGCCAGAAGAATTGTGACACAATTTAATAGAAAGGAAATTAGACATGAGAAAACGGAATTTACACAGACTCCTGCTCTTTTGCACTCTAGCTCTCTTGTTCTCGCTCTGGATGGCTTCGGCGATGGCAGCGCAATACGAACTGTATATTGCCGGAGAGCCGGTGACAGATGAAAATTGCAAAGACCTGAGCAAGCTTGGTAACTTTGAGTTTATAGATATTACCGAAGGAGGCGAATTTAGCTACAACCCTAAGGAAAATATCCTAAAGATGAGGGGGGTGAACTTAGGGACAAAAAACTTCAATGCTATAGAAAATGGTATAGAAGGCTTGACCATCGATATCTCTGGAGAAAATGGTATGCTTGGAGGAAAATCTGCCTTCTTAGGAATTAGCGTAAACACAATAATCAAAGGGGACGGTATGCTCAATTTGCAGAGCTTTCCACCCTCTGCGATACTTATTGGAGCTAACTCGACCTTGACCATCGATCGCGTAACCATGAATTTAGAAGCAAGGCTGAGCGCTGCCATTTCTGGGCAAAACGGGACGTCTGGTGAAAAACTTGTTATCAGGAAGGCAAAGGTCAATGCTAGGGGAAAGGATGCAGCTATTGCCAACCTATCTCATTTGGAACTAGATCATTGCCAGATCCTAGAGCCTGTTAAGGGTAGGTTTCATCGCAACAAGCACGGCATCGTGGGGGAGGATGAAAATCTTGTAAATGAGGTGCATATAGCTCCAGGCGATTACCCCCTCACTATTGCCGGTGTGAGGGTGACCGATCTCAACCGCGACGACCTGATGAGTGCTATCCCTGGGGTGAATGTCGCTCCGGACGGAATATTCGAATTTGGGAAAGTAGGGAATGCCTGTCTCTTGATCATGAAGGGGGTAGAACTCGCCTACGATGGTGGTAATGTCATTGTCTGTGACGGAGCAACCCCCATCGCTATTACCAACTTGGGTAAGAATAAGATTACTGCCTCAAAAGGTAGTGTGTTGGTCGCAAACGCCGTGTTTGTAGAAGGGTCGGGCGAGCTGGAGCTAGAAGGAGGAAAAGACTCTCCATGCATAGAAACCGATAGCTTTGGAATAGAGGGGGTTACCCTTACGGTCAACGGCAAATGGGGGATCGTAGGGAAGGATGCCCAAAGTGCGCAATTTGCCATCCAAAATGCTACCGCCTATATCCATGGGTCTGAGTTTGCTATTGGAAAGTGTAACCAATTTGCTTGGGTCGGAGGCGAGCTTGTAAAACCCGCAGGCGGTAATTTTGATACAGATAAACATGCCTTAGTAGCGAGCGATGGGAGCTTGGCAAAGGAGGTAGAGATTAAGGCTACGGAGTATAATCTGACCATTGCAAACGAGACAGTGACAAAGGAAAATTGTGCAGACCTGAGTCAAATTGCTCCAGGAGTTGTGGAGGTCGCCCCCAACGGCGTCTTGAAATACGACCACGACACGAAAACCCTGACCATGAAAGATGTGAAGATCACAATGCCTGCGCAGCCGTTACTCCTTAGCAAAATAGACGGGCTTACGATCAACCTCTCTGGTGTCAATACGCTGCAGGCAACTGGCGGCAGTGGACTTGCTTTTTTGGCTAGCACTTCGATCGAAGGCGATGGGACGCTTTCTGTGGAGAGCTTGCGTTCTGGAGTAGAGCTGAGTCGCTATAGCACACTGACTCTCTCTGGGATTACATTCAAAACCACAGGAGAGATCGGGATTGATGCTGAGCCGCATCTTGTAACGGCAAAACTGGTGATTCGCAACGCTAAGGTGCAGATTAAGGGGACTCGGGGGGCAATAGCGAACTTGGCACAATTGGAGTACGACGGTCAGATCGTAAAGCCTGAGGGCGGCAAGTTTGACGAAAAAGAACACAGCATTGTGGACAAAGACGGCGCATTAGCCACGGAGGTCGAGATTGCCCCCGTGAAGGTCACAGGAGTAACCCTCGATCAGTCCACCCTCGCGCTCACCGTGGGCGGCGAAGCGAAGACCCTCACGGCAACCGTATCGCCCGACAATGCCACCAACAAGGCGGTAACGTGGACAAGCGATAAGCCCGCAGTAGCAACGGTAGCAGATGGTAAGGTCACACCCGTGGGCGCAGGCACGGCGACCATTACGGTAACGACCGTGGATGAGGGCAAGACGGCAACGTGCACGGTGACGGTAACGGAAAATGCTGGTAGCGTAGCGGTCACAGGAGTAACCCTCGACCAGACCACCCTTGCGCTCACCGTGGGCGGCGAAGCGAAGACCCTCACGGCAACCGTATCGCCCGACAATGCCACCAACAAGGCGGTAACATGGACAAGCGATAAGCCCGCGGTAGCGACGGTAGCAGATGGCAAGGTCACACCCGTGGGCGCAGGCACGGCGACCATTACGGTAACGACCGTGGATGAGGGCAAGACGGCAACGTGCACGGTGACGGTAACGGAAAATGCTGGTAGCGTAGCGGTCACAGGAGTAACCCTCGACCAGACCACCCTTGCGCTCACCGTGGGCGGCGAAGCGAAGACCCTCACGGCAACCGTATCGCCCGACAATGCCACCAACAAGGCGGTAACGTGGACAAGCGATAAGCCCGCAGTAGCAACGGTAGCAGATGGTAAGGTAGCACCCGTGGGCGCAGGCACGGCGACCATTACGGTAACGACCGTGGATGGCAGCAAGACGGCGACGTGCACGGTGACGGTAACGGAAAATGCGGGTACTATAGTGGTCACAGGAGTAACCCTCGCCCCAACCACCCTTGCGCTTACTGTGGGCGGCGAAGCGAAGACCCTCACGGCAACCGTATCGCCCGACAACGCCACCAACAAGTCGGTAACATGGACAAGCG
>CALHZE010000234.1 GCA_938040915.1 uncultured Bacteroidia bacterium
CAACGACCGAAGGGCACGTGCACGCGTGGAAAACGCTGAACCTATAACACCTCTTCTTCCTGTTGCGCTTCTTTCTCTAAAAATTGCGAAAGAACTCTACGCGTGTATTCATACGCATCATGGAGCGGCATACGGAGTGTACCTCCCGAAGCCTGCGGATGACCCCCTCCGTTAAAATAACGCGACATAACATGGTTAATCGCATGCGCGCGCGTCGAGCGCGTCGAGACACGCACCGTCCCATTCGCCCGTTCGGTCAACAAGATCGAGATCTCTACCCCCGCAATGCTGAGCGGAAGGTTGACCAACCCCTCTGAGTCGCCCGGCTGATAGAGGTACTCATTTTGCGTGGTCTGCGAAAGCTTAATCAACGCAACCCGATTATTGGCAAAGAAAATGGTCTTGCGAAGCAGCAGAAAAGACTGCAGCATCACGCTCTCAAACGAACGCGAATTGTAAACCCGAGACTGGATGTCGGCCACATCCACACCCTGATCGACCAATAAACCCGCTATCTCAAAGGTGCGACCCCGCGAACAAGAGTAACTAAACGACCCCGTGTCAGTCATGAGACCCATGTAAAGCGGCGTCGCTACCCGCACAGAGAGCGCCTCACGACCCCAAATACGCAAGATGAGCTCCGTTAACAGTTCACACGTAGAGCTCGCCTCAGGCATCGAAAAAAACAAGTCAAAGTCGGGAGCGGGGTAAGGGTGATGGTCAATCATCACGCGCGGCTGTGAAAGCGTCTCTAGATAAAGCATAAGAGGCTCGTCAAGGCGCGAGAGACTGTTCAGGTCTACGAAAAAGAAAAGGTCACACGTCGGGAGAAAAGCCCGCACGTCAAAACTCTCCACCTCATAACAAAAGAGCCGTTCGTGCCCCTCTGGCCAAACGATGTGCTCGGGGGCAAGGTTGGGAGAAACACACATCACCGTATAGCCCCGTGCTGCCAGCACATTGGCAAGCCCCAACGACGAACCAATAGCATCTCCATCAGGACGAGCATGACAAAAGATGGCAATCTGTTGCACACCATCTAAAAGCAGCCGCAAACGCGCAAGGGCAAAAGGCGAAAGAACAGAGTCGGGCGTACTCATCTGTTAAACAAACTTTACGTCTGAAAGACGTGCGATAACAAGCTCCTCGTTCAGACGAGAAAGAATATTGGCGCGTACAACGGTCAAACTGGCGCGCAAAGCGGGGTTGTAGATTGTAATGTAGAGAACATGATCCCGCAGCGAAATAGACCCCGTCTCACGAATAATATCGGCAGGATTGGCGGTCATCCAGAGCTCGGTGACCACAGCAAGAGTATACTTCCGCAACATCTCGGGGTTAGAACGAAGGAATTTCGCTAGAGACTCCCCAAGCGAGCGAGGTTCTCGCCGCGGGAGGTAGATTTTCTTAATCTCCAACATCGTCTAAGGCTGTAGGGTTAGGGTGCTCTTTTCTACGTGAAAGAGGGAATAGGTGGCAGAGGGCAATCCCCGCAAAATATCAGGCGTAGTGGTGTCTGTTACAAAGATCTGTTGAAACTCCTCTGCATTGAGCAACTCAATGAGTCGCGCGGCGCGACTCGCGTCAAAACGGTCAAAAATGTCGTCAAGGAGGAGGAGGGGGGCCTCGTGAAGCTGGTCAGCCAAGTAACGATATTGCGCCAAACGAAGGGCTACGACAAAAGTCTTTTGTTGCCCCTGCGACCCTTCGCGACGGAGGGGATAGCCTCCGAGGGAAAAGGCTATCGAGTCTCGCTGTATCCCCACCGTGGTATAGCCCATTCGGAGATCTCGCATACGCGCCTCGCGAAGCTGGGTTAAGAAATCGCCCTCGGCGAGCTGAGACTCGTAACAGAGGTCGGGTTGCTCCTCGCTCTGCGCAAGCAACGTGTAGTAATAGTGAAAAAGCGGGCTGAGCGCTTCGCAGAATGCCTTACGCTGGAGATAGAGTTGCCAACCTAAGCTCACCAACTGCTCGTCGAGTGCCCCGAGGAGCGTCTCATCGGGGATGCCCCTAAGGAGAGCGTTACGTTGCGAGAGCAATTGGGCGTAACGTTGATAGGTCGGGAGGTAGTCTTGGGCATACTGCGAGATCGTGGCGTTCATAAAGCGACGCTTGAGATCACCCCCGTCGAGCGCAAGGTCAATATCTTGCGGATAGACGGCTACCAAGGGGATACGCCCAATATGATCTGCCAGTCGTTCGTAGGGCGTGTCGTTATAAAGCACCTCCTTAGGTGCATGAGACTTGATCGCGATCGCCACACTCGCGGTTTGCGTCGTGCCGACATAGCTTCCCCGCAAGATAGCCTGCGGGGCGTCGTGCTGGATGAGAGAGGCATCAGGGAAACGCTGAGGCGACTTACAAAGGCTCAGATAATAGAGCATATCGAGGACGTTGGTCTTCCCTTGCCCATTCTCCCCAACGAGAAAATTGAGATGGGGGTGGAATGCGACCTCGAGAAAGTCGTAACTCTTAAAGTGAAACGCCTGCAAGTCTTGTATGTACATCGTGTCGCCAACGCCTAGATCCCACTCGCTAGCGTTGGATCTAAAGTAACGTACTTGGGCGTTTATTTGTTTTGCCGCCTAACGAAAGTAGGCTCGGAATGACTCGATAACAGCCTTCGAAATTGGCTCCCACTTCAGGGCGACAAGGAGGATGCCCACCACCACCAAGGCGATGAGCATCCATTCGTTCTTAGTCAACCGCTTCTTAGGCGACTCGTCCATCACACCCTAACGAGCAATACGGATGCGGGCATCCACGGCAACCACACCCTTTTCCGTCCCAAGAAGGGGGTTCAGATCCATTTCGAAGATCTCGGGAGCAACCGTCATCAAAACACTCAGACGCGCCACCACTTCAGCAAACTTTTCGCGCGGAATGGGGGCTTGTCCGCGCACCCCGTCAAGGATTTTCACACTACGAAGCTTAGCGATCATCTCCATAGCCTCGGGCGTAGCGATAGGCGCAAGCCCAGCCACAACGTCTTTCAAGACTTCGATAAAGATACCGCCCATACCACAAAGCACCATCGCGCCAAAACGTTCGTCGCGCTTGCCACCAACAAAGAGTTCCGAACCGCTGAGCATCGGCTGTAAGAGGATCGCCGTCGTGTCCTTGATGCGGATCATCCGCTCAAACTCAGCACGCACAGTGTCCGCATCCTTGACATTGAGCTTAACCCCACCGACATCCGACTTATGCACCGGCCCCACGACCTTCATCACCACAGGGTAACCCAACTTCTCCGCTGCCTTTACAGCCTCCTCAGCACTCGTCGCAACCGCTTCGCCAGCACGCACAATCCCCGCCGCGTCAAGGAGCGCCTGCACCTTATCAGGGGCGAGATATCCATCGGGCGCAGCGTCGACAATCGCCCGAATCGCCTTTTTATCGACCTCGGGCAGAGGAGCATTCTCTGGCTGTGGCGCAGGCGTCTGCATGATACGACACAAGGCATCACCAAAGACCACTTCCTCGGGGAAGTAGATATTCCCCTTCGCCACAAACTGTGCTATCTCATCTGCCACATTAACCACCGAGGGCAAGATGGGGAAAATTGGCTTCTTGCACGAACGCATTCGCTCAGAAAGGAGGTCGTAAACATCGTAAACGGGGAACAAACCTGGGCTACCAAAAATTACCGCCATCCCGTCTACGTCAAAGTCCTTTTCACAAGCGTCGATAATATAGCCCAACTGCTCGGCAGTCCCCGTAGCCAAAAAGTCTATCGGGTTAGCCACCGACGATCCGGGGAAGAGCTTCGCAAGGAGCGCCTCGGCCTTCTCGCCACTAATCTTGGGCACTTCCATCTTACCATTAGAGAGCGAGTCGGTCAGCATCACCGCAGGACCGCCCGCATGGGTGATAATCGCAATACGCTTCCCTTTCAGAGGGGGGAGGGTAAAGATGCTCGCCACCGTCAAGAGCTCCTGCCGCCCACGACAACGCACAATCCCTGCCTTGCGGAAGAGGGCATCCACGGCAACGTCACTACTTGCCATCGCGCCCGTGTGAGAGCTCGCAGCGCGACTCCCCGCCTCAGACGAGCCCGCTTTGACTGCCGCAATCCTACAGCCTTTGCTGATGAGCGAGCGCGCATGTTTCAAAAGCTTCTCGGGGTTAGAAATGCTTTCTACATAAAGGAGCTTCACGCGCGAGGAGGTCGCAGGGTCAAACGACTCGTCTAAATATTCCAGAATCTCTTCCACGCCAAGCTGGGCACTATTCCCCACCGAAAAGACCGAAGAGAACTGGAGTCCCTGCTGCATCCCCAACTCGAGGATAAAGACCGCCGTAGCCCCCGATCCGGTAATAAAGTCCACACCTTTCGGATTAAACTTCGGGATCGGACGGCTAAAGACACCCGTATAGTTCGAGTTCATCATCCCAATACAGTTCGGACCGATGAGCGAACCGCCGACGCTGTTGATGATATCGACCACTTGGCGTTCGAGCTTTGCCCCTTCCTCGTTTTCTTCGTGGAAGCCAGCAGAAAGGATAATAAAAGCTCTTGTCCCCTTCTCTTTTGCCAGCACCTCAACGATATGCGGGCAGAACTTGGCAGCAACGGCGATGATCGCACACTCTACGGCGGGAAGCTCTTCCACTGCCTTGTGTGCCTTAATCCCCTGCACCACATCTGCTTTAGGGTTTACCGCATAGAGTTGCCCGCTATATTGGTA
Source organism: uncultured Bacteroidia bacterium (assembly GCA_938040915.1). GTDB lineage: Bacteria > Bacteroidota > Bacteroidia > Bacteroidales > CAJPTX01 > Bacteroides_D. The sequence continues at coordinate 4,692 of CALHZE010000234.1, forward strand.
TTGTATGAGGTTTTCGAGGACGCGTCCGCCTGGCTTATAGACGTCGTCAGAGGCTCCAACTACGACAACGCTCTTAGGCGCAATCAATTCTTTCGTAACCATACTCACTCCTTTCGTTGTGTTTGCGCAAAGCTACGGAAAATAGCGCTAACGATCCCCTCGCCGTAAGTTAATTACCTAATTCCGAAAAACTCTTCCATACGACCGCCCTTAGCGCCGTCCGTACACCATTGACAACCACGATTACACGGGTTCGTAGGCGCGCAACCTGATGCGCCCGCAACTCGCGCCACAAGGCGTCGCCGGTGTGATTCTACCGTCGCCGCCTTGCGGCGAGGGCGTTGCATGCAGCGCCCCTACAGAACCCCAACCATTCGGCTGCTTAGATGCCCGAAGGGGTGTCGGTAGGGGCGCAGCATGCTACGCCCTTGCGCCTCCGGCGCGCATTATCAACCAAATGCTCTTTGCACGACCGCCCTTAGCGCCGTCCGTTTCCTTGCATCGCCTGCCTGATTCCCCAAACCACCAAATACTCTGTGTACAGACGCCCTTAGCGCCGTCCGTACACCATTGACAACCACGATTACACGGGTTCGTAGGCGCGCAACCTGATGCGCCCGCAACTCGCGCCACAAGGCGTCGCCGGTGTGATTCTACCGTCGCCGCCTTGCGGCGAGGGCGTTGCATGCAGCGCCCCTACAGAACCCCAACCATTCGGCTGCTTAGATGCCCGAAGGGGTGTCGGTAGGGGCGCAGCATGCTACGCCCTTGCGCCTCCGGCGCGCATTATCAACCAAATGCTCTGTGTACGGACGCAACGTGATGCGTCCGCCTTTTTTGCCTCGCCTGCCAGATCTTCCCTTTATTCGCTTGTCGCCCGCATGGGCCGCGCGCCCTTAGCGCCGGACGCCTATCGTGTGCGTCCGCACGGGCCGTCCGCCCTTAGGACCGCTTGTCGCCCACACGGGCCGTCCGCCCTTAGGACCCCGCATGGACCGCGCGCCCTTAGCGCCGGCGCTACAAAAAAAGCGGCGTGCCCCGCTGGGGAGCACGCCGCATAATTAGGTTAGAAGAGACCTTCGCTTACTTGATCAAGCCAGCGAATACCTCGTTCTGAGCAAACTTCACAAACTCAACATCCTTAGATGCGCGAGTCTTCAAGCTAGCATCCATCTGGATCGCCGTGCGAAGGTTATCAAGCAACATCTTTTCATCCTGCGTACGAGCGCCAATGATCGCGAGACAGTAGTACGCACGTGCGTTGTTGGTCTTCACATCATTGAAGACGTTCTTTGCCGCTTCACTACGATCGTTGAGCAAGAGCGCCAAACCTTGGTTGTAATGGTTGGTACCCGTGAGGTAATCTACCGCTGCTGCATACGCACCACGCTTGATAGCGCAAACACCGAGGTTAATGCGAACGACAGAACCCGCATCCGTTGCGCGTACGAAATACTTTTCAGCTTCCTCTGCGTTACCTTCTTCCATAGCCAACACCCCGAGGTTGTTGAGCACAAAACCGTTCTTGTTGTCAAGCGCGAGCGCCTTGTTGAGTTGTTCCTTAGCGTCAGCATACTTGTGGTTAAGGATGTACATGCACGCCAAGTTGTTGTAACCACGCACATTAGGATACTTTTCGAGCAACTGCTTGTAGTAAGCTTCCTTCTTCGCGTTGTCCTTTTCGATCTCTTCTACAGCATAGTATGCTTCGTTTTCCTGGAGATCGAGGAGCTTGCCGTCAGCCAACATCGCCTGGATCTCATCTGCCGTGCGGTTCATCTGCTTGTAAGAAAGCATCATCTGTGAACGACGGAGCTTGGGGAGGATCTTCTCTGCCACTACGTGGAAGACCTTCCCGAGGTTGTGCATTTCACGGTTACGCACATCGGGGTCAGAGTACATCGAGAGGACGCGGAGGATGAGATCCTTGTCTTCGATATCCGAGTTTTCCATAGCCTTCTTAAAGCCATCCCAGTCGGTAGCGAGCTCCTGAAGCTTGATATCATCAGCTGCGAGCTTGTTCTTCTTGATTTGGGCTTGCAACCAGTTCTGCGAGCTCTTACCACGCCCCTTAGAGAGGTCGTCGTTGAGTGCTACAGGACCATCTGGCGAGGCATAAGCACTCACGCTAAGACCTTGGAAAGTCAACTTGTCGTTAGTCTTAAGCTCGGCAATGGCGTTCTGGAGTTCCTTTACGTCCTCGCGCGTAAGCTGACCGCTTACCACGTCTGACTTTTGGATCTGGTAGTTAAACTCGGCGCTCTTAGTCACCTCACGCTCCTTTTCGAAGTTATGTGGCATGAACGTCGGGCGCGCTACGATCTCCACGAGGTTCTGCGTCTCGTTAATCCCGATACCGACCTTGTCCTTACGCTCGATCGGGAGCTTCTTCCCGTCGTAATACAGGGTGTAGCGGATCTCCATGTGCGACTTCATCATCTCAGGCTTGTACTCAAACTTAAACTCGTGAGAGAACGCGCCGCCAATGTTCGAGGTGATGACCGTGTTGTTTTCAGCCACATCCTCACCTTGGAATACCTTGGAAGGCAATACCAATTCACCACCCTCATAGACGAGGACTGGGGTGAGTTCTAGTTTAGCTTTCTTGTTGAAATACTGTGCTGGAAAACTCCCCTTCAATTTCCCTTCCACGGTCTTACCAACCAAGCGGAGGGGGTTCGGCTCCATTTTTGGGATGGCTTCTTGAGGGATATCCTTCATCTTCTCAGGGCTATCACACCCAATAAGCATAGCCGACATGCTTAGTGCCAACGCTGCAGTAAGTAATCCGATTCTATTCATCATTCCTGGGTTTATGCATTCAACCTTGTAAGTAAACTGCGCAAAACTAATACAAAAATACCGTTTCGTGTGCTCCGCGAACACCTATTTTTCTGAAAACTTGGGTTCGAGCCCCATGTTGTAAAACGCGAAGCTGTAAATATCGGCTAACTCGGCGATGGTGAGAGCCGTAGGCTTACCTGCACCATGCCCCGCACGAGTCTCGATACGGATGAGCTTCGGACGCCCGCCCGGCTGACTGTGTTGCAGCTCTGCCGCATACTTAAACGAGTGTGCCGGCACCACACGGTCGTCGTGATCGCCAGTTAAGACCATGATCGCCGGATAGTTGTCACCACGCGCAACGTTGTGGATCGGCGAGTAAGCATAGAGATACTTAAACATCTCCTCAGAGTCTTCGCTCGTCCCATAATCCCCAGCCCATGCCCAGCCAATCGTAAACTTCTGGTAGCGGAGCATATCCATCACCCCAACCTCGGGGATGGCCACTCGGAAAAGATCGGGACGCTGGTTAGTAACCGCCCCAATAAGCAACCCGCCATTCGAGCCTCCTTGGATCGCAAGATAGGGCGTAGAAGTATACTTCTCAGCAATGAGGTACTCGGCAGCAGCAATAAAGTCATCAAAGACGTTCTGTTTGTTGAGCTTAGTACCCGCGTTGTGCCAGCTGTCGCCATATTCGCCACCACCGCGGAGGTTAGCCACGGCATAGACGCCCCCCTGCTCAAGCCACGCCAGACGCGAGGTGCTAAACCACGGCGTGAGGCTAATGTTAAATCCACCATAGCCGTACAAAAGCGTAGGCGCTTTCCCATCCTTTTTCAGATCGGCGCGATGCACGATAAAGAGAGGAACTTTTGCCCCATCCTTGGAAACATAGAACTGTTGTTCGACGACATACTTTGAGAAGTCAAAATCAAACTTCGGACGGAATATCTCTTGGTGTTCGCCCGTATTGACGTTACAGCTATATACCACCGAGGGGACGATAAAAGAAGAAAAGTTATAAAAGAAGGTCTCATCTTCCGGACGCCCTGAGACAGACCCCACCGTACCCAAAGCGCCCAGATCAATATCGCGGAGGCGCTTGCCTTCGAGGCTATAGATACTCATGCGCGAGGAAGCATCGACCATATACTGCGTCACCAAGCTCCCCCCAACCATCGTCACCCCCTGGAGCACCGATTGTTGCTCTGGGATCACTTCCTGCCACTTGGTGCGCTCGGGCGATTTGAGGTTAATCTTGATGAGCCGATAGCGAGGGGCGCCATCATTGGTCAAGAAATACGCTTCGTCACCAACATTACCGACCAAGGAGTAGGAATAGTCAAAGCCGTCGGCAATCTTCGTAATCTTTCCGTCTGCCACGAGATCTTTCATGTAAAGAGAGTTCCCGTCGGTAGACTCCGTCTCTCCGATGAAAAGATAGCGTTCGTCGTCAGTCGTCGTGGAGTAGACGTTGCGCAATGGGGCGTCTGGCATCTCGTAGACAAGACGGTCTTTTTCCTGAGGGTCGCCCAGCTTGTGGTAATAGAGCTTGTGATACTCGTTGATATTCGAGAGCTCTTTCCCCGACTCAGGGGCGTTGTAACGACTGTAGTAAAAACCATCACCCTGCCACGACATGCTAGAAAACTTAGTCCACATGAGCTTGTCGGGAAGCTGCGCACCCGTCGCAAGATCGAGGACGTAGATAGTGGTCCAGTCCGACCCCGCCTCAGCAATCTTGTAGGCAAGATACCTCGAGTCGTTGGAAAACGACGTACCCGCGAGGGCTACAGTACCATCCGTCGAAAGGGTGTTGGGGTCGAGGAGGACGCGCTCCGCGCCGTTCAACGAGTCTTTAATATAGAGCACACTCTGATTCGCAAGCCCCGCCTTTTTGTAGTAGAGGTAATACTTCCCCGTATACCTCGGCACGGTCTCTGTGTCAAAGTTAAAGAGCTCGGAGATGCGACTACGAAACTTGTCACGGAAGGGGATCTTCGCGAGGTAGTCGTATGTGAGGGCATTCTGTGCCTCAACCCACGACGCGACGCGGCGTGTAGTGTCGTTCTCGAGCCAACGGTAAGGGTCTGCGACCTCCGTGCCGAAATACGAGTCTTTAGTCTCCTCGCGTGCCGTCTCTGGGTAACGAAGCCCTGAGCTACAAGCAGTCCCAAGGAGCGCCGAGGCCGAGAGAAGAGCTAAGAAGCATTTTCTGTTCATGTATTCTCCACGATTTAGTGTGTGCTTCCTCTTATACGGTTGAAATCAATAAATGTTAACGTACGTTCTGCGAACCAAGAGTGCAAAAGAAGGGGTAAAAAAGGGGGCTACACAAACCCGAGATTTAGGAATTCCAAAACGAGGAAATATACCGTAAAGCCAAAAGAACGAAAGCAAGAAATAAAAGATAACGTATAGAAATAGCGTCTCAAATGACCTTTTTGGGGTAGGTAAAACGAACCGTCTTCGTACGGGGCCCATAGGGCGCCCCCACGGGGTCCCTTAGGCCATGCCTAAGGGCGCAAGGAAGAAGGGCGGGGAAAGAGGGAGCGAATTAAGGAAAACATAAAGGGGGGATCGCCCCCGTCTACCACTGCAAAAAAATAGGGTGGCATTTCGTTTACACACACTACCTTTGCACACAATGAATAGCAAACAAAAGTGGCGCAATATTGCCTACAGTGCGTGGGCAGTAGAGATCGTGGTCTTGGCACGACAATATTGTGCCAAGCTCACGGGCAGTCTCGCAGAAGAGAGCGAAGAAGAAAATACACAAGGGCGCGAAGTCTCGCTCGGAGACTGGCTTTACCCCTTCCTCGGTCTGTTGTTTTACAAGATGTCTCGTTGCCCCAACCTCCAACAACTCGTCGCATTTGACGAACTGGGAGGGAGTCTCTCCGAGCTCGACTACCAACAGGTGCGCACGGGCGTCGAGGAGCTCTTAGGGCTCGACGACGTCATCGCCTTTGAGCTCTCAGAAGAAGAAGGGCGCATCTACCAAGGCGAGCCGCACCTCTCAGAAATAGCAGCCGACCTCTATCAAGAGCTCTACGAACTCCTCATCCACTACAACGACGGCGAGGAGGAACGGATGGTAATGGCGCTGGCACGATGTCAATATTACTTCCTCACCGAGTGGGGGACAAAACTCTTACTAGGGCTACGCTGGTTGCAGATCTTACACGCAGAGCGCTTGCTCGCAGAAGACGACGAAGACGATGTCTGAAGCCCCCAATGCACCTGTCGCCCCTCCCGTGGTAACGCTCGAACGCGCGGGGTTTCCTGGGACAATCCACGTAATTTCCACCACAGAGGGACTGGAGGCGGCTTACAAGATACTTTCGCAAGAACCCGTCCTCGGCTTTGATACAGAGACTCGACCACGCTTTGTCAAAGGGCAAGCCGACCATTCGGTGGCAATCGTACAGTTCGCAACAGCCTCCGAGGCGTGGATCATCAGGACGTCGATATTGAAGATGCCCGAGCCGCTAAGTGCCCTGTTTGCTTCGCCGACGGTAACGAAAGTCGGGCTCGCCGTGCACGAAGACCTACGCCGGTTGCGCTATTTTCATCCGTTCGAGGTGGCGAATATCGTCGATTTGCAACGCTTGGCAAAAGCTGCCGGTTACACCGAATTGGGGCTAAAGGCGCTGACTGCAAAGATCCTAGGGCTAGGGCTTTCCAAAGCGGCACGCCTTTCCAACTGGGAAGCCGAGGAGCTCACCCCAAAACAGTTGCTCTATGCCGCGACAGACGCGTGGCTCTGTTATCGCCTCTATTACGAATCGGGCTGGGGTACACCACAGCAACAGTAATACAAGATGGGTTTCATCAGAGATAAGGCGCTATTATGGTGTTTTTTGCTCCTGTTCCCTCTCCTTGCGCAAGGGCAGTTTGCGCGCTACACTAATGGCTATTTACACCTCGGTCATGCAGCAGCATACGAAGGCAGTGGACGTAGTACGCTAGCAAGCGAGACGGGATTGGGAATCGAACGGCGCAATCCGGCAGCGCTCGCTCGACTACAAGAGCCGATTCAGGTCGGCGGGTCTTTCTCGTCCGTATTTACGGGGATGGGGGCTTTGCTTTACCTCGGCGGAGGCTATCGCCTCGATAGTCTGAGCGGCGTGGGCATCGGGTTGCTCCGTTTCGGGGTCGATGGGATACAAAACACGCTCTCGTGGCGCAATGCGGAGGGAGAAGATGATTACACGCGTATCCGTCGCTTCAACATTGCTGACTATGCGCTTTTTCTGAGCTACGGGCGTCAACTAGCGTGGGAAGGGCTTTCTGTGGGCGGGGTTGGGAAACTCCTCTATCGCGACGAAGGGGGCTTTGCCTCGGGCGTAGGGCTCGGCTTTGATGCAAGTGTGCTACTACAACGCGAACGCTGGCAAGTAGCTGCCGCCATGCGCGACCTCACCACCACTTGGACGCTCTGGTTCATCGACAAGAAAAAGCTTCGTGTCGCAGACGGAGATAAGAACCTAAACCCCACAGAGGAGCGTGCCGCCGAAGGGACTGCCCCGAGCCTCGAGCTCGCCGTGACCTACCTGTGGCGACAGGAACATCCGTGGCGCTACGGCGCATCGGGGGCGGTAGGGCTCAGCGCAAGCAATCCGAAGAGTGCTTTTTTTGCCCTAGGTGGCGCGACCTTCTCGCCTGCCATCGGCGGTTGGGCTAGCTATAAAGGGATTCTCTTCCTACGCCTCGGGGCACATCAGTTTCAATGGACGCCCCTCTCGCCCCAACATCAGACCTACCTCACTTTCACGCCGACGGGGGGGATTGGGGTGAAAGGCTGGGGGCTTCGCCTCGATTATGCGTTTACCGCCCCCTTAGTAACGACCTCAGCACGCACAAACCACTTAGTCTCGCTATCCTATGCTTTTGGAAAGTAAATCCGCCATCGGGGGGCTCACCCTGCTCTTCCTTGCGACCCTACTTTGTGGGTGTCAAACCCCAGGGGGCGAAACCTCACAACCCTCGCCCCTTGCGACCGTACCCAATGACGCTCCCGACTATGGACGCATACTGACGCCTGCCCGAGACTCCATTTTACACATTGGCGACTCTTTATGGGTAACAGTTGCCCCCATAGACGACGGATTTGACTCGGTTTCCATTACTCTCTCCTCACGTCCTCTGACACAATGCACAACGAGCAGCAAGATCGGGATAGCCTCCGATAACTTCCCAACGGGCGTTCATTGGTTACAAGCCACCTTCTGGCACAACGGAGAGATGAGTATAGAAATACGACGGATAAAAATATACGCCGCCTCTGCTCCGAAAGACTACACCTACGTTGTGGAAAAAGAGTACCCGCACGACGCAGGGGCTTATACGCAAGGGCTCGTCTACCGCGATGGGTTTCTTTACGAAAGTACGGGCCAACGCGGCGAATCGCGCCTACGTAAAGTAGAGCTTGCCACAGGCAACGTGTTGCAAGAGCATTCGCTCGCCGACACCTATTTTGGCGAAGGGCTTGAGTACCTCAACGGTCGTTTCTATCAATTAACATGGACGAGTCACCTCGGCTTCGTCTACGACGCCCAGACATTTGACTCGGTCGGGTCGTTTGCTTACAACTCCCAAGGGTGGGGGCTTACCACCGATGGGCAATCTTTCTACTTAAGCGACGGCTCAGAGAACCTCTACGTGCTCGACACAGCAACATGGCAGGTGCGCCGCGTCCTACAGGTTTATACAGAGAGCGAACCACTCTATCGACTTAACGAGCTAGAGTGGGTGGATGGGCGCATCTATGCAAACATCTACACGACAGACAAGATCGCGATCATAGATCCCCATTCGGGGGTAGTCGAAGGGTTAATCCACTGCGAAGGGCTGTTACGTCCGAGCGCCACAGGGAGTCGTGCAGAGGTGCTCAACGGCATCGCGTATGACCCTGCGGGAAAAAAGCTCTACCTAACGGGCAAGTATTGGCCCTATCTCTATCGGGTTAAGGTGAAGCCCGACGATAACCGCGGGGGACGGGGGTTACGATAAATGATACCATGGAAGGGTGCATCATATTGTGCCCATACACACACCCGCAAAATATTGTTAACACGACTTTTGCCTCTCCTTTCCGCTCTCCGTACCGCCCTTCTTCCCCTCCTTGCTTACACCCTTCGTTACCCTGTACGGACTGGGGTAGGATGCGCGGCGCTCGTGGTGGGGGTCTTGTTCTACTATTGCTTGCCATCGCCCCTTTTTCAATCACCGACGTGCACAGTACTTTTCTCTCGCGAGGGGACGCTACTTGCGGCAAGCATAGCCGACGATGGGCAGTATCGTTTTCCCACCATGGATAGCGTGCCAGAAAAATTTGCCACCTGTGCGATCGCCTACGAAGACCAGTACTTTCGTTACCACCCTGGGGTAAACCCCATCGCCCTCACCCAAGCTTGGGTGAGCAATCTCAAGGCAGGGCACGTGGTGAGAGGGGGCTCGACCCTAACAATGCAGGTAGCACGGATGCTACACCCAAGGGCAAGCCGCACTTACTGGAACAAACTCGTGGAGATGGTCTGGGCCATACGACTCGAATGCGCATTCAGCAAAGAGGCGATTTTAACCCTCTATGCGAGCCATGCACCTTTTGGGGGCAATGTGGTCGGTCTAGAGGCAGCCGCATGGCGCTATTACCAGACCCGTGCCGAAAACCTGAGCTGGGGACAGATGGCAGCTTTGGCGGTGTTGCCCAACGCCCCCGCAGAGATTTACCCTGGGCGCGCGAGTCGATCATTTCAGCGCAAACGAGACCAGCTCCTCCGACGCTTGTATGCTGACGGAGTCTTCGACGAAGAAACTCTAAAACTAGCCCTCCTAGAGCCCCTCCCCGAGCCCCCAGAACCATTACCTCAACGTGCGTGGCAGTTGGTCAATCACGCCTACCTAGATGGCTTGCGCGGGCAAAACATCCACACCACGCTAGACTACGAATTGCAGTGCGAAGTCGAGCGACTCGTAAGCGACTATGCCGAGCAACAGATGGGGCACATTGGGCGCAACACGGGGGTGGTGGTGGCAGACGTCATGACAGGCGAGGTACTGGCCTATGTGGGGAATGTACCTGGGCTCGACCGGAAATCGCAAGGCTATGTCGACATGATTACCGCACGCCGTAGCTCGGGGAGCATCCTCAAGCCCTTCCTTTATGCAGGGATGTTGGAAGATGGTTTGCTCCTCCCCCAGGAATTAGTGCCCGACCTCCCCGTCAAGATTGGGACATTTGCCCCCGAAAATGCCTCACACCAGTTTGCCGGCGCGGTGCATGCGGCAGCCGCCCTGTCTCGGTCACTCAACATCCCATCAGTACACCTGTTGCGAGCTTATGGGATAGACGTCTTTCTCGAGCTCCTACGGAAGCTCGGCGCAACAACCTTTAACCGCTCAGCAGATCACTATGGCTTGCCCCTCATCTTAGGCGGCGGTGAGTGTACACTTTGGGAAATGTGTGGCATTTACGCCTCGCTCTCGCGCACGTTAGTGCGTTACACACGCGAAGAGGGGCGATATTTCTCAGACAACCTGCGACCGTTGCGCTACATTCGCGAAGCGCAAAAAAGGAAGGAGGGATACCAAGTCCAATACCCTCCTCTGAGTGCGAGCGCAATCTACCTGACCTTTCAAGCACTGCGAGAGGTCAACCGACCAGAGGAGGAGAGTGGCTGGGGGCTCTTCTCATCTACGCGTTCGGTGGCGTGGAAGACGGGGACGAGTTTCGGCGGGCGCGATGCATGGGCGATTGGGGTCAACGAACGTTATGTGGTGGGCGTATGGAATGGGAATGCGACGGGCGAGGGACTTGCCTCTCTGTCGGGGGTGCATAGTGCCGCGCCGCTGATGTTCCGCATCTGGGGGCGTCTCCCGCGCTGTGGGTGGTTTACACCACCTTATGACGACCTCCGCCCGTTGGAAGTGTGTGTGGCGAGCGGACTCCCCCCTAACGAGCACTGCACAGCACGCGACACCATCTGGATACCACGGCGTGAGTACGAGTATGCCCCCTGTCCCTATCACCGACTGGTACACCTTGACCAAACTGGGCGGTATCGGGTACACGCCTCGTGCTACCCTCTGGCGCAGATGCAACACCTCTCTTGGTTCGTACTGCCTCCAGCCATGGGATGGTTCTACGGACAGTGGAACCCGACCTATCGCCCCTTACCCCCCTGGCTTGAGGGGTGTGACGAGGGGAGCGGGGCGCAGAATATGCAGTTTATTTATCCACGTCAAGAGGGGGTTGAGTTGTCAGTGCCTCGCGACCTCGATGGTAAACCGAGCCCCGTCAAATTTGAGTTAGCCCACTCGCGTCCAGAGACTCGGGTCTTTTGGCACTTAGATGACGCGTATCTTGGGGAGACTCTTCACCTTCACCAAATGTTGCTTTTACCCGAAGAGGGGGAGCATACGTTGACAGTGGTCGACGAGGCGGGGGGACGCCGGAGCATCCATTTCCGCGTGGTGTATCGGGCGCGGTAGGTACTACGCAGCACTGACAAACTCGGCTCGTTCCGTACCAATGCGTTTGGCCGAATAGATCGTAATCATTCCCCCGCACACAACACCGCCGTCCGCGTAGAACCGCTTGTCGCTCGCACTGCGTAGGACGACGACCCCCATAACAGCGGTAGTGCGTATCTTTGCGAAAGATGGGAAAGAGAATACATAACCCACTACAGAAGTGGCGCGCTCTCGTGACGGGCACTCTATTATTGCTTGGTTTACAAGCTACGGGACAGTCTGTAGTCTGGACACAAACGCGCGAAGGCTCGACCACACAGGTACAGTTGACACTCCCACCCCTCCAGTGGAAAAGCGTAGAAACGTGGCAACTCCCCGTGTTGGAAGAGGGTGTCTCTTGGGCACAAGCCGGCGAGCCCGATCTCCCCGAGGTAGCATATAAGATCGCCATCGAAGACAAAGAGGGCGCCACACTCCTCTCGGTCTCCTTTGAGGAGGAAACCGCCCTTGCCAACATCCAGATCGCCCCAGCCGCCGAAGAGCGTATGGTCGGGCAACCTCCGAAAGCGCGAGCGTGTGGGGCGGTTTATACTCAAGACGCCCTTTTCCCACAACAACGCGTGGAGTTGAGCCCCCCATATTACACCCACGGGGGGTGGTATCAGACGATCTATGTGCGCCCCTACGCCTACCACCCGTTGCGGGGAGAGTTTTTACACAGCAAGACGGTAACACTCCGCTTGAAAGGACTCAGGAGCGAACGACGACAGACGCAACAGACACGCCAAGGAGTGCTCGCTACCGAGGAGAATGGCGCTTTGCTCATCGTAACGCCCGCCAAGTACCTCCCACAACTCGCCCCATTGGTGCAGTGGAAGCGCGACAAAGGCTTAACGGTCGAGCTCTTACTCTTTGGGGAAACGAGTGGCGAGACGCCCCACGTGCGAGACACCACGGCGCTAAAAAGCTATCTTCAGACGCGATATGCACAGACCACACCTCCGTTGAAATATCTACTACTGGTGGGCAACCGAGGCGAACTCCCACCGTTGCGGCGTCGCGGCGCAACACGAATCGCCGACAGTGACCAAGCTTATGGACAGCTCGTGGGCGACGACTCTCGTAACGAGGTCTACGTCGGGCGCTTCCCAGCCTACAGCCCCGAGCAGGTTACCGTGCAAGTAAACCGCGTGCTCTATTACGAACGCGAGATGACAGAAGCCAATGTGCGGCTAAACTATGGGCTGTGCATCTCGTCCAACGAAGGGTGGGGAATCGGCGACAATGACGAGACCGACTACGAACACTCCGAAGGGCTACGGCGCGTGCTCCTCCAGCGGGGTTATAAGGAAGTAGCCTTCCTCTTTGACAGGGATCTCAAAAAGCTTTCCGTCGATACCGTTGCCGCGACAATCGGGCGGGGCGTAGGGGTTATCAACTACGTCGGGCACGGCTATAGCACCCGCTGGACGACCTCGGGCTATTCCGTAAACGATGTGTACGCACTCACGCAAACCGAGGCGCACCCCGTAATCTTTGACGTGGCGTGTAGTAATGGCAACATGGAGGTCTCCCCCTGTTTTGCAGAAGCGTGGATGTGGTCTGAGCACAAGCAAAAACCGAGCGGGGCAATCGGGCTGTGCGCGAGTAGCGAAGAGCAGTATTGGGACGCACCAATGCGAGGTCAAGACCGGATGAACGACTACTTTACCAAAAGCTCAGATTTCCCCTACGTCGTCACCCTAGGGGGGATCATAAGCTCGGGGATCAACGACATGTTGGTGCGTTATCGCGATGTACCGGGGAGTCGAGGGCGCGCCACGGCCGTTACGTGGAATATCTTTGGCGACCCGAGCCTCGTCCTCCGGAGTCGCGCCCCAGAGTCATTACACGTAAGCCATACGCCAGAAGTCTATTCGAGCGAAACCTCGTTTGAGGTCTCGTGTGAGACAGATGGGGTTGAGGCAGTGTTAAGGCTCAATTACGCCTCGGGCGAGGTCACGTATCAGAAGGAGGTCGTGCGGGGAGGCAAAGCTCGCTTTGAGGGGTTAACGCTTGCGGTGTGCTCTGGGGGGCATCTTACCGTCTGGGGGCTAAACAAGGCGACCTACTCGACCGATATCCCTTGCATAGAAGGAACGCCAAGTCCCTTAAGAATCATCGGGCTTAGACTTGCGCCAATCGAGGTAAATCAGGAAGGGAGCGTGTGTGCAGGCGACCAATGGCAGATCTTGTGTAATGTCGTCTACACGGGGACAGAACTCCCTTATAAAGGACTAAAAGCCTCGATAGACGTTTCCTCAAAACTGCTGACGGTCACCGACCTGCTGAAAGATGTACGCCCCTTTACCACCAACGAGGCGGTGGAATGGTGGGTCGCGACACTTCGCGTCTCGCCCAACACACCCAATCAGACACCCCTCTCCTTCGTCTTGCGGTTAACGAGAGAAGGGCAGGAGGTCGCCCGACGCACCTATACGACCACGGTGCTGGGGGTGGATATGAAACTCAGGACGCCTCAAAGCACCTCAACCTTTGTGGCCGAGGCGGGGAAACGCTTTGACGTAGCAAGTGTATTGGAAAACAGAGGAGCGCTCGATTTCAAAAAAGGGGTACTTTACTACTCGTGGAGTGTGCCAGAGACGCCTACCATCACACAGGAGTTACCCGTGATCAGACGTAACACCGCCGTCACAGTCACACAACAGCTCACCATCCCCGACGCTCTTAAACCCTTTGAGGAAGTAACCCTCACCGTCAAGCTGCGAGACCAACTCAGCAATTTAGCACAACAACACGTCTTGCGTTTCGTGGGGGGCTTACCTTACAGCCTAGGAAAAACATGGGAATCAGCGATGCCCTTTATACGCGGGACATCTGAGCCGAAAGAAGAAAAAGACTTGGAAAGTCGGTTACTGCAAGAAACGCTCTATGACTTCGGTGACCCAGTACAAGATGGTGCCTACCCGCGAATCTTAGGGGTGCGACTCCCCATAGCAACGTCAGAGAAACGCCTCGTCGTCCGCGGACTTTATGCCGATATTTTGAGCTTGGCAGAGCGAGAGCAACACCTCACTGCGCCTTTCGAGATGCTCGGAGAGCGGGGGCGAGAGACCCTACTCAAGGTAGAGAATAACTACATCACGATCCCGCTCCTCAAGCCTTTTGACTATGATGAGCGGACGATGCACGACCTCACACTACGCATCCAGAGTGAGGAGTGTGAAGAGACCCTCCCCTATTTCATCCTCTCACAACAGACCCAGAGCGAAAAGACCCTCGTGCGAAAATTTTATTACTGGGAGGAAGAAGATACGGAGAGGGAAGACTACGCCTCGCTCCCCTTGCTACGCTTCGTGTTTGCCGAGAGTGTTCCCTTCCACTTTGTCGTAGTCGACGAGCGGGGGCTTCCGGTAAAGGACGCTGAGGTCGATGTCAACGAATATGTCCGGCGTACGGATGCGCGGGGAATCGTCACGATCGATTACCTCGAGGGCGACTATCGCGTGGCGGTGTTTAGCCCCCACCACGGGACGCAGTATTTCCCCCTTCGGTTGCGCAAGGAAACCCCCGAGGTGCAGCTCGCGTTAACCCGAGGCAAGGTGCAACCACTGACCTGTCTCTTGACCGACCAAGAAAGTGGCACACCCATAGCCCACGGCGAGGTGATCTACGAGGGGCAGCATTACACCACCGATGCCGAGGGAAAGGTCGATATAGAGGTCCGAGGAGGAATACGCGAGTTGCGGGGCTTTGCCGAGGGCTATCACGGGGCATCGGTAAGGGCAAAGATCACCGATCAGACGGCGGTTGTCCGCATCGCGTTGTCGCCTCGTACGCCCGAGCGTACATTTGAGGTAAGCTGTAGCCCCAACCCCGTGGCAGATGTACTCAGGGTCGCTTCTGGGTCACTGATGACAAAATTGGTCATCTATGATGTCATGGGCGTCGTGGTGGCACAAGAAGCGTGGTATGGGTACGCGTATGAGGTGAGCTTGCGACACTTGCCTCGCGGGCTATATTTTGTAGAGGTATGGGGCGCAGAAGGGCACGGGAGCTCGCGACGTATGATAGTAAAAGATTGATGGGCGAAAAAAGAAAGAAGATTGGCTTTTGGCGAGCCAGTTACCGTCGTTTCCTACATTTCATCCACCGAGATGTGTGGAGTATCGAGTATGAGGAGTACCCCAAGGCTCGGCAACGGCTGTTACGACTCCTGCGCATTATCCTCTTAGTGATGCGAGAGTTTACACAAAACAACGTGCAGCTCCGCGCCACAGCGCTCACCTACTACTCCATGATGTCGATGGTGCCCATTGTGGCCATGGGGTTCGGGATTGCGAAGGGCTTCGGCTTGGAGCGCAGACTGACCGACGTTATCCACGAAAAGCTCTCTGCATACCCCGAGGTGAGTACCAAATTGATAGAGTTTTCCTCGGCTCTCTTAGAGCGTACGGGGGCGGGGCTCATTGCGGGGATTGGGGTCGTGATGCTCTTTTGGTCGGTCATCAAGGTCTTTAACAACATAGAGAAGTCTTTCAACGTCATTTGGCGTATCTCGACGCCGCGAAGCTGGTTTCGCAAGTTTAGCGACTACTTGTCTATGATGCTGCTTGCGCCACTACTTATCTTAGCGGCAAGTAGTGCAAACGTCCTGCTCAAGTCTTTTCTTGTCAAGGCGGCGCACAATATCGAAGTGTTGGGACTGATACAGAACTATATGCTTGTGCTGCTGCGCCTTACACCATACGTCCTACTCTCGTTGGCATTTACATTCCTCTACGTCGTAATGCCCAACACCAAGGTGAGGTTCTCTTCGGCACTCGTGGCAGGCTCTATTGCGGGGATCGGCTTTGCCGTAACGCAGTGGTTTTACATCGCCTTCCAGTTTGGGGTGTCGCGCTACAACGGGATTTATGGGAGCTTCGCCGCCCTCCCCCTCTTCCTCGTCTGGTTACAGGTGAGCTGGCTCATTGTGCTCGTGGGGGCAGAGCTATCTTACGCCATCCAGAATGTAAAGCTCTATGAGTTCGAACGCGATGCCAACACCCTGAGCCCAAAACGGACGAAAATACTGAGCATGCTCTTACTGGCAACGATCGTCCAGCGCTTCCAACTCGGGGAACGACCGCTGACCTCTGACGAACTTTCGCAAGAGCACGGCATCCCGCTCCGACTCGTCAACCGGCTACTTCACTGGATGGTAGAGACCAAGCTCTTGAGTATGGTCTACACCGAAGACGAAAAAGTGCCCGCCTACGAACCAGGACAAACGACCGAAAAATATAGCATCAACAACCTCGTGCAAAAGCACGACGAGTGTGGCACCACCATCACGGCGCGGGGCAAGCTCCTCCCTATCATCGAGGCGCTCTATGAGGAGTAT
This sequence comes from uncultured Bacteroidia bacterium, assembly GCA_938040915.1. Lineage (GTDB taxonomy): Bacteria > Bacteroidota > Bacteroidia > Bacteroidales > CAJPTX01 > Bacteroides_D. The sequence continues at coordinate 21,343 of CALHZE010000234.1, forward strand.
ATGAAGCACATCGCCTCTGAGCACTATACGCTCCAATCCATGATCGACGCCGTCGAGAGCAAAGAGGCTAACGCCTAATAAGCAACCATGAACCGGTTTCAACTAGAAGCCTCGTTCCGCCCCATGGGCGACCAGCCGGAGGCGATCCGCCAATTGGTCGAGGGGTTTCGCAGCGGCGATCGCCACCAAGTGTTGCTCGGGGTAACGGGGTCGGGAAAGACGTTTACGGCGGCGAACATGATCGCCGAGCTCAACCGCCCAACCCTCGTCTTAAGCCACAACAAGACCCTAGCTGCACAACTCTATAGCGAGTTTAAAGGGTTCTTTCCCCACAATCGGGTTGAGTACTTCGTCTCCTACTATGACTATTATCAGCCCGAGGCTTACATCCCCTCCACCGATACCTACATAGAAAAAGACCTCTCGATCAACGCCGAAATAGAGAAGTTGCGACTGAGCACAACCTCGGCTCTCTTGTCTGGGCGGACGGATGTGATCGTGGTCTGCTCGGTCTCGTGTCTGTACGGGATTGGTAACCCCGAAGATTTTCACGAGAACACCGTTACCCTGCGCCTCGGCGCGGCGGTCAACCAAGACGTGTTCCTTCGCCACCTCGTGAATGCAACCTACGTCCGCACAGAGTTAATCCTTGAGAGAGGGAACTTTCGCGTAAAGGGCGACACGGTCGACATTGCCGTGGCATACGGCGACTATGCCTATCGCGTCGTCTTCTGGGGCAACGAGATCGAGCAGTTACAGAGCTTTGACCCCCTTACAGGGGGGATTATAGACGACAAACTCGAGGAGGTGACTATTTACCCAGCAAGCATCTTTGTGACGACCAAAGAGCGCTTAAAACGCGCAATACGTGCCATCCAAGATGACCTCGTCCGTCAAATAGACTTCTTTACCAGCGAGGGGAAGCATGCCGAGGCCAAGCGACTACAAATGCGAGTAGAGAACGACATGGAGATGATGCGCGAGCTGGGCTACTGTAGCGGGGTGGAAAACTACTCCCGTTATTTTGACGGACGCCCCGCAGGGACACGCCCTTTCTGTCTGCTCGATTACTTCCCCGACAACTTCCTCACGGTCATTGACGAGAGCCACGTCACGATCCCGCAGATTAAGGGGATGTATGGCGGCGACTTTGCGCGAAAGAGCAACTTAGTAAAGTATGGCTTTCGCCTCCCCGCCGCGCTTGACAATCGACCGCTCAAGCTCGAGGAGTTTGAAACACAGGTGGGGCAGGTGCTCTATGTGAGTGCCACACCAGCCGACTATGAGCTGGAGAAGAGTGGCGGCGCGTTTGTCGAGCAGCTGATTCGCCCCACAGGGGTGCTTGACCCCAAGATCGATGTGCGCCCCATCCGCGGACAAATCGACGACCTTTTACACGAAATCCAATTGCGTAAGGAACGCGCAGAGCGAGTACTAGTCACGACCCTCACTAAGAAGATGGCCGAGAACCTGACAGACTTCCTGCGCGGGGTGGGGGTGCAGTGCGAATATATCCACTCCGACGTCGATACGCTCGACCGTGTCCGGATCTTAGA
>CALHZE010000235.1 GCA_938040915.1 uncultured Bacteroidia bacterium
GCAAGTTCTGGTAATACTCTACCCCGCGGTAATACGACGCACGCTGATATGCCCGACGCGTCGTCGCGTTCGCGGTTCCGATTTTCGACAACGCATCCAGCGCTCCCTGATAATTCTGCGTTCCCATAAACGCCATTCCGAGATAGGTATAAGCCTCATCTCTACGACGCGAGGAGGGAAAAAGCGTCAAATAACGCGTAAAAGCCGAAACCGCATCCGAAAACGGATTGTAGCGGTGCTCATAAAGCAGCTTAGCGTAATTAAAGAGCGCATCTTCTTGCAAACGAGCGTCATACGTCAATTCACTCGCCTGCCCCAACGCCTTCTGCGCACGCTCCGTATCCCCCAGATGCAGGTAAATATCCCCAAGGTGATAATAAGCACTCTGCGCCACCGAGTCTGACGCCGTCGGCACACGCTCGAGATATTGCGCCGCCTCCGCCCACGACCCCTTTTTGTAATAAACCAGCCCTAAGAGATAGTTGTCATCTCGCGTCAGACGATTCTTCCCCATCCGCTCCGCATATTGCGAAAGCACTGCGTGCGCCGAATCATATTGCTCCAACCGAAAATACGCCTCTCCCAACATCCGTTGCATCTCTGACTGTCGGCTCGAAACCACCGAGTCGACCAATGGTCGCACATACTGCGCTAACTCACGATACTGCTCTTGTTTATAAAGGATTTGGGCGATGTAATAGGGCACCAGTGGTGCAAACGAAGGGTCGGCGTCGATCCGCCGGAAATGCTCCAGCGCAGCACTATAATGTCCCCGCGTATAAGAGATATGCGCATAATAATAGGTCGCTGGCGCTTGATAATAAGAGGTTTGCTCTTTCACACGCCCGAATATCGGCAACGCCTCATCAAAACGCTCCAACTGAAAAAGCGAATAGGCGTGCTTAAAAGCGATCTCCGCGCGTTGTTCCTCATCAAAAGCGTGCTCGTCGACCGAGGCAAACCACCGCAACGCCTCTTTATATTTTTTTGCGTTGTAATACCACGCCCCCAGCTCATACTTCGCCTCTTCCACACGCAACGACGCAGGGTATTGCTCCACAAAGCACTGCAACTGGTAGGGGGCATCGCCGCGCCCTAACCGCGCGACACAGAGGGCTTGGAAAAACGCGGCCTCGGGGCGCACTTCCTCCGCCTCTCCCTTCCCACCTTGCCTATTTACGATTTGAGAAAACACCTCCTCGGCAGACGCATAGCGCGACGCACGATAAAGCGCCATAGCACGCTCATACTGCCCCAACACACTCTCTGCACGCGACGACACTTGGGCATATCCGCGCGACATCCCCAACACACCAATCAGCAGTAGCCACACCCACTGCCCAACCAAGCGGTATCTCCTTCCTAACCACATAAACTCTCTACCCGCAAAGGTAACGAAATTCCGCAGTTGCCCTCGCTCCATCCACACGCTATGCGTTCTCTCAACCCACCGTGTGGTGAGTAAGCCATCTCACAAAACAACCGCGAGCGAATAATAGATAATCACGATAGCACACCATCGCCGCCCACAGAGATTCTCCCAATCAAGGAAGCGAAACGAGCGTCCCAGACCGAGCGCAGCAGAAGATATTGCACCGTCGTGCGCGTCTCCTGCAATAACAGATACTCTGCAAACGACGCTAAACGAGTGTGCCACGACACAGGCACGTGCCGCAA
>CALHZE010000236.1 GCA_938040915.1 uncultured Bacteroidia bacterium
CATACAGAACTTAAGCGAAGAACCATATGGGTGGTGACCGTCCATATCTGGGTGCTCTTTTTTTATCTTTTCTAAGTAGGCTGCCATCTCTGGCGCAAGGTGCGAACGGCTATTAACAACAGTAAAAGTATGCCCCTTCTCTTGCTCGAGTGGAAGGCGCTTGGCTCGTGCCAGAAACGAATCCAACAAAAGACCCTCGCGCGAAGAGCAGGTGTTAAAATCAAAATCCTCGATACGATAAGAACCTATCCCCTTTGCCGCAAAATACAACCGATGGTGTGCCGGAAGACTAATCACACCGATGATCGGTATCCTGTTCTGAATTAACGCAACGTTAACCGTAAACTCCCCGTTCTTTTTGATAAACTCTTTTGTACCATCTATCGGGTCGACAAGCCAAAAAAGAGACCAATTGGAACGCTCTTCATAGGAAACGAAGCGACCTTCTTCGCTCAATAGAGGGATATAAGTGTGCATAAGACTCTCACGGATCTCACTATCCGCCACCTTGTCGGCTTTGGTAAGCGGTGTAGCATCTGACTTCAGATTGACGTCAAAATCGCTAGAATTGTAAATCTTTTCGACCTCACGCGAGGCAATACACACAGCATAAAGAGCATCCAGCAGAAGAAGATTGATCGTCGCTTGTTCGAGTTCCTGAATCATAATCCTCGCATATGATTGATAATTGTCCGCTTACACCATCTAGAAAAAGCTTCTTTACAACAAAGATAGTTAAACGGTCTTTAATTAACAAATCCAAACGGAGTAATTCGACTAAACAGGGTTCTTTTTTTCAAATTCCCTTTCTCCGTCTGTAAGCAACGAGGCAGTTACTCCCTCCTTACGCCCATCTTAAAAGGCTAGCATCCACTCAAAATCAACGAACTATCACACCGAAGCTGCACTTTTCTGCATATAAAGACCTAGGGAAACGATCATCTCCCTTCACAGGAAGAAAGACCGTTTCCCTAGGTTTTAAGAGCCCTCTATGGGGCTAGACGAAAAGATTGGGCACAAAGAAACAGCGCCCTCCCCCATCAAGCATTAAAGGTAAAGCAGGAGCGACACCCTCTAAAGCTGCCCCTTTCGACTACGGATAAGATAACGATAACGAGTCTCTTCCGGACTCTTAGCAAGCTGACGGTAAAAGAAGCGGGCACAAACGTCGAACCAAAAAGCCTTAGTTTTCTGTTTGAAGAGGAGCATCCCCTGATAATCATAAGGCCGCTTACTAAGCCCCACAAATGCCACAGTAAAGATCGGAAG
>CALHZE010000237.1 GCA_938040915.1 uncultured Bacteroidia bacterium
TGGCGAGGCCACGAGGTCGGAGAGCTGCACTCGCGTAACGGCTGGGTTCTGATCCTGAATCGCATTCTCAGCCTCTCGCCCCCAGTGGGTGGTCGTACTAATCCAGAGTCGGTGAGCGAAGCGGGTAGCCTTGCCCGCGGTCGGGTCTGTGAAGCTCCTGCCCGAGGTGCTGATAAACGTATCCACAACGGGTTTGTCGATTAGCGTCGTCGCTGCATAGCACTTGCACTGCACGCCCCAGTAGTCGCCCGTGTGGGTCTTTGCCACGATGTCTATACCCGTATCTCGCCCGCCGAGCTGGTCTCGCGCTGGGAAGTCGTTCCATAGCCATACTGCCTCGAAGAGGTTAGCGTAGGTGGGTGTGGTTTTGAGCCAAGCGACCATGATATGTTCAAATCGCGTCCCCTTCTCCGTCTCCGTGAGCGATTCTTTTTGCAAGAAGGCTAGTATGTCGCGTATGGAGTCCATTTTTCTAGGTGTCACGGGCATAGCTACATTTCTATGGCAAAGGTAATTAAGAAAAAAGGTAGCAAGCCAATGGCTTTAGAAGCGATACAAGAAGTAGAGGAAAAGTAGTATGGAAAGTGAAGAAAGTGTAGCAAAGAACCAAAAGCGGAAGTCTCTGTAAAAACTCTTTTTCGGCGGAAGTGCGATAAAGTAGACAGCCGAGAGAAAGAGCAGGAGAAGAACCCCAACCCCTCCAATCAAAGAGAACATCTCGCCCAGCGCAATCTCCTTTCGACTAGCATTTAAGGTGTTTACTGTAGTTAAAAGAAAGATAAGAATGGCTATCCCCACTCCGCCCAAAGAGATCATTTTCCCTTTTAACGCTATTGCCGCTTCTTGTGCCTTAGTAATTACCTTCAATGTATTGTATCGTTCGCGAAGCGACAAGAGCTTGATACGAAACTCCTCTAAATCCTGTTTTAGTTTTTGCTGATCGTGTGGTCGCACAAAGCCAGAGGCAATAAACAAAACATGTTCCTTATTTGCTACCGCTATCGGTAGCAAACACTCCTGAAACGGGAGTTGAATGGGCAGGAAAGAGTGTTCGTTGCACCATCGTAAGCACCTCTCAAA
>CALHZE010000238.1 GCA_938040915.1 uncultured Bacteroidia bacterium
AAACCAGTAGTATTTGTACATGCTAAAAGCAAGGACGCTGAGCAGACTGAATGGGTTATAAATAGACGCTGCGGAAGGAGAAAAGCGATATCCATCATATTATAGTGCGTCTTGTCTACATAAAGCAGCTCTTTGCGCCGAATGTCTTCGAATGTTTGAATCCCTATAGGGAGGGAGTCTTGTAGGAAACACATTTTTTCCTCCTTTGATGTGCACGAAGATAGGGAAAAAGGCGTGAGCTTGCGGATACAACAAAGGCGTGACCCGAGAGCCACGCCTTTGTGAATGCGAGTGAGGGGATGTGTGCTACTTCACTTTATTGGGCAACTCTAGCCCATACCCCTTCTTCTTGTCCATACCCTTGAGCATTAACCCAAGAATGAGCGCCACAACGCCGCAGCTTGCAAAAATGAGCATCGGCACCGTATAGTTATACTGCAACGGGTCTTCGACCCCCGCGTTCACCGAACGGAGCACACTCCCGATGAGCATCGGGAAGGCAAAGAGACCGATGTTCTGAATCCAGAAAATCACCGCATACGCAGACCCTAAAAGGCGGTTGTCTACGAGCTTCGGTACGCTAGGCCACAGGGAAGCTGGCACGAGTGAGAAGGAAATCCCCAAAAGAATGATGGCAAAGAAGGCCACAATCGGCCCCACGAGCCCAGCCCCCTTGAGAGCAGGCAACACGAGCGCAAACACCACGTGGCAGATAATGAGGAGCAATGCCCCAAAGATGAGCATCGAGGCGCCCTTCCCCTTACGGTCAAGGAAGTTGCCTAGGAAAGGCGTAATCGCCGCAGCGCCCAACGGGAAGACAGAGAAGATGAACCCCGCTTGCTCTGCCGAGAAGCCAAGGTTACACTGCAGCATATTGATGGCATATTTCTGAAAGGGGAAAATCGCCGAGTAGTAAAGCACACACAAGAGCGCTACGATCCAGAAAACCCCGCTACTGAAAATCTTGCCCAAGTCTTTGATTTGGAAAGGCTCTTCCGGCTCTTCGCCACTCTCGCCCATTTCCTGCTCGAGTTTCTTGTCCATGAAGAAGTAGACGAAGAAGCAAATCAACCCCACAAGGAGCAGGATAATACAAAACAGCACCGAGCGCGATACATCGGGTACGCCACCCATTTGTGCAAAGATGGGGGATATTATGACCGCGGCAGCTACCCCGATACGCGCAATCGCCATCTCAAGCCCCATGGCGAGCGCCATCTCCTTACCCTTAAACCACTTTACGATCCCCTTTGAAACGGTAATCCCTGCCATTTCCACCCCGCAGCCGAAGATCATGAAACCAATCGAGGCCATCTTTGCCGCCGAGGGCATACCCTCATAGAAGGGGAAGAAATTCCACGTGTTTTGCAAAGCGGTGTCGAGCGAGCTCCCGACAAACGCGTCTGAGACGGCGTAGTACTTAAGCGCTGCCCCCGCGACCATCACAACCCCAGAGAGCACCGCCGTGTTGCGCACCCCGATTTTGTCTAAGATAATCCCCGCGAAGATGAGAAAGAAGACAAACACATTGAGGAAGGTCTCGCTCCCTTGGTAGGTCCCGTATGCCTTCGGATCCCACCCCTTCGTCTCGGCAAGTAACGCCTGTAGCGGTGAGAGGATGTCTACAAACATGTAGGCAAAGAACATCATCAGAGCCAACATCACCAACGCGATCCATCGGGCGGAGGCGGAGTCTCTTAACAGTTTACGTGCTTCTGCTACCATTCCAACAATGTATTGACGTGTTTATTCCACTGAGGTTAAATTTTAACCGGCGTAAAATTAGGCGTTTTATTGAAAACCATCAACGCCCCACAACAAGAAAAAGGGCATTCGTCCACCCTTTGCACTATTTTACTAAAAAGCCTTATATTTGGAAAGAACTAAACACAGGTAACTCCCAATGGATTTCAAAGCAATTTCTGATTTGATGGGCGAGCGCGCGAAGGCGCTCTTCGATCACAAGTGTACCGCCATAGACAAGTCGATGCTCCAACTCCCAGGACCCCACTTCGTCGAACGGGTGGTCGCTCACTCCAACCGTACGCCGCAGGTTATGCGCAGTCTCCAAACGATCTTTGATCACGGACGTCTCGGGGGGACAGGGTATGTCTCTATCTTGCCCGTAGACCAAGGTATCGAGCATACGGCGGCTGCCTCCTTTGCTCCGAACCCCGTGTACTTTGACCCCGAGAATATTGTTAAACTCGCCATCGAGGGGGGCTGTAATGCCGTAGCATCGACCTTTGGCGTGCTCGCATCAGTATCGCGCAAGTATGCTCACCGCATCCCCTTCATCGTTAAGCTTAACCACAACGAGCTATTGACCTACCCCAACAAGTATGACCAAATCATGTTCGGTTCGGTCGACGAGGCGTGGAATTTAGGCGCTACCGCCGTGGGCGCAACCATCTACTTCGGTTCGGAAGAATCAAACAAGCAGATTATCGAAGTAGCCGAAGCCTTCGAGCGTGCGCACGAACTCGGGATGGCGACCGTCCTCTGGTGCTACCTCCGTAACTCCGCCTTTAAGAAAGACGGTGTCGACTATCACGTGAGCGCCGACGTTACCGGACAGGCAAACCACCTCGGGGTAACCATACAAGCCGACATCATCAAGCAAAAGCTCCCTGAGAACAACGGCGGGTTTAAGGCGATCAACTTTGCCAAGACGAGCGAAAAGGTCTACACAGAGCTGACGACACAGAACCCGATCGACCTCACCCGCTACCAACTCCTGAACTGCTTTGCTGGGCGCGCGGGGCTGATCAACTCGGGGGGCGCTTCGGCAGGGGCTACCGACTTAGCAGAGGCGGTCTTCACGGCGATTGTCAACAAGCGAGCGGGAGGCACTGGGCTCATCAGTGGACGCAAGGCGTTCCAACGCCCGATGAAGGATGGCATCGCGCTCCTCAACGCTATCCAAGACGTTTACCTCTGCAAGGAAATAACGATCGCATAAGAGACCTCCTCTACGTGGCGAAACGGCAACGGCGAGACTGCCCTTGTGGCAGCCTCGCCGTTGCATTATCTCCCGAATGGCGCGCCGCGATGATTATCCCTCGCTACATATTGCGCTCCCACACCGCCTAGGTTTGCGCCCCCATCGCTACCTTTGTTGCCTAATCATGAGACGATGCCTACACCACTACAAGATTACATTACACGCCTCGCCAAGGAATATAAAACGGGGGTCACTACCGAACATTCCCTGCGCCCAGCATTGGTCGAGTTACTCTCTTCCTTGCCAGAGCTTCGCCGCTTTCGTGTGATTAACGAGCCCAAGCGCATTGCCTGCGGCGCACCCGATATCGTCTTGCTGGGAAAAGAGAATACCCCAGTGGCTTACCTTGAGACCAAAGACATCGGTGAGACAGACCTCTGCGGTGTAAAACAGAATAAGGAGCAGTTCGATCGTTACAAACAGGCGCTCGACCTCATAGTCTTTACCGACTTCCTTCGCTTTTTGCTTTACCAAGGGGGCGAGTGCCTAGTGGAGTTGCGCCTAGCGGAACAAGAAGGCACTCGCCTCGTACCCCTCCCTGACGCCGAGGTACGTTTTGCTGAGCTGGTTGCACACCTTCGCGATGCGCAACCAGCGCCGGTAACCTCGCCCAAGCGACTGGCGCTGGTGATGGCCGGAAAGGCGCAACTGCTGGCGCGTGCTATTCGGGTGGTGCTAGAAGACCCGAATAGCGATGCAGAGAATGAGCGCCTGCTCCTAGAGTGGATGAATACGGTCTTAAAAAGCAGCGTCTCCTCCCATGAGTTTGCGGATCTATATGCCCAGACGCTCGTCTACGGACTCTTGGCAGCACGCTATCATGATGAGCGTGGCGAGACCTTTTCGCGCCAAAAGGCAGCGACACTGATCCCGAAGAGTAATCCCTTTTTGCGCAAGCTCTTTCAGCACATTGGGGTCTTTGATCTTGACGAGCGTATCGCTTGGATTGTGGATGATCTCGTGGGCATCTTTGGTGTTACCAACGTCCGTTCCCTTCTCGAGACCAGCAAGGCAGAGCACGACCCCATTATGCTTTTTTACGAAGACTTTCTTGCTACTTATGACCCCGCAGGGCGCAAGGCACGAGGCGTTTATTATACCCCGCCCCACGTGGTCACGTTTATCGTCCGTGCTGTGGACGACCTTTTGCAAAAGGAATTCGGATTAAAAGAAGGTCTCGCCGACCAGTCATTGACCGAGGACGGCAAGCACCGCTTGCAGATCTTAGACCCCTCCACGGGGACAGGCACGTTCCTCGTGGAAGTGGTGCGCAAGATTTATAGCAAGTTCGCTGGGCAAACCGGCGTGTGGAACGACTATGTCAAGGATCATCTCTTGCCGCGTCTTCACGGCTACGAGATTCTGATGGCGCCATACGCCATGGCGCACCTGAATCTTGAGTATATCTTTGGCGAAACGGGGGCAACCCACCTCGGTGACGCCCGCTACGGCATTTATTTGACCAATACCCTCGAGGATGCCCTCTTAGATGGCAATCTGTTTGCTCCAGCTGATCAAGAAGCACGGGAGGTGAGTCTGCTCAAACACACGATGCAGGTAATGGTGATGTTGGGCAACCCACCCTATCGGCGCGATAGTAGCAACAAGGGCGAAACGATAGAAAGGCTCATGAAGTCGTATAAAGCCAACCTAGAAGGCGAACGTATCCTGCGGGCTCTTTCTGACGACTACATCAAGTTCATCCGTTACGCGCAAGAGAAGATCGAGCAAACAGGGGAGGGGATTGTCGCCTTTGTCACCAACAACAGCTTTCTTGACGGAAATACACACCGCACCATGCGCCAAGAGCTCCTGCGGGTCTTTGATGAGATCTACATTCTCAATTTACATGGGAGTAGTCGGCTCAAAGAGAAGACCCCAGAGGGCGGAAAAGATGAAAATATCTTTGATATCCAAACAGGGGTAACGATCAATCTCTTTGTGAAGAAGCACAACAGGGGGACTAAGCAACAAGCGACGCTCCGTTACGCAGAACAGTATGGCTTGCGTGAAGAAAAATACGAAACGCTCAACGCCCTGCGACTGGATAGCCCTTTGTGGAAAGAGTTGACGCCACATGCCCCTAATTACTTTTTTGTAGAAAAGGATCTCGCATCGGCGCAGACCTACGAAAAAGGCTTCTCGTTAGTCGAACTCTTTGAGTCGTATAGCGTCGGGGCTGTCGGAGGGCGCGATAAAGTGGCGATTCATTTTGACAAGGAAGAGACGAAACAGATGGTGCGTAATATAGTCTCTATGGAAACGGAAGCATTGAGGACGCTCTGTGGGTGTGGAGAAGATAGTAACACTTGGAAGCTTCAAAATGCGATAGATGACATAAGGAGAAATAAGGATAACCTTACCTCCATAACGTTGTCTTATAGACCTTACGATAATCGTTCTGCAGTTTACACAGGTTCTAATGCGGGGATCTTTTTACGCTCTCTATACAAAAAGTTGGGAGTCTTACTCCACCCAGCGAATTTTGCTCTTTGTGCGACACGCTTTGTGAAAGCCTCTGACGTTTATCATCATTGCTTTATCGCCAAGTCGGTGCTTGAAAAATGTTTCGTTTCTAATGGACCGTGCGAAAGCACCTACGCCTTCCCGCTCTATCGCCTCCCCGCAGGGCAGAACTACACCCCTGCCGAGCTCGCTGCAGGCAAGACGCGCGCGAGTCAACCGATCCCCCTCGAGCTGAATATGCGCCCCGAGGTGCTCGCAAAGATTAGCGCGGCGGTGGGAGAGCCCGTCTCGGGCGAGGAGCTCTTTGATTATGTCTACGGCGTGCTGCACGACCCCGAATATCGCATCAAATACTTTGAGTTTCTCAAAATAGGCTATCCACGTATCCCTTACCCCCGAGACCTAGCAGAATACCGCTCATTTGCCACACGTGGGGCAAAGTTGCGACGCCTGCACCTGATGGATGATTCGCTAGACCTCCCACAGGTCGCGACGTTCGACATCGCAGGTACTAACGAGGTGACCACAGTGCGTTATGAGAAAATGACTACCGAGGCAGGGCAAGAACAAGAGGGCAAGGTCTGGATCAACGATACCCAGTATTTCAATCACGTGCCCCGCCGCGTGTGGGATCATTACGTGGGGGCTTACCAGCCTGCACGCTTCTGGTTGCAGAAACGTGTGGGGCGTCGCCTAGATTCCGACGACGTACGTTGGTATCTGAGGGTGTGTGCTACGATAGCGGCGGAGTCCTGCGCAGACGTCTACGCCCCAAACATCCACTGCACTCCAAAGTAGAGGGTGCGACGCCCAAGGTGACGAAACTCGGCAAGACGCGAATAGTCCTCTGCATAAATCGCCCGATACTGGTGTGCTGCATCCAAGATATTCCCCAGCGAGACGAAGCCGATGAGCAGCGAGCGCTTCCCCAAAGACCATACCTTCGAGTAAGAGAAGTCAAACCGCAAGTAATCGTTAAACTGAGCCGAGTGTAACTCGCCAAACAGTGGGGTGACATGTTGCGGCGTAACCACGCCCCCTAAGATGGGGGTGTAGCGTAGACCAGGGTGCGCCGTGCCGGTGAGTGCGAAACGCCCCCACCGCTTACTGTTGTAAGACAAGAGACCTTTCAAAAAATAGGGCATGGCGTTGACCGACGGGTACCATCGGGCGCGATAAGATACCTCGCCCCACAGGTAGGAATAAGAGAGCTCGGCTTCTAGCGAGCCAATGTCTTTGTGGAGTGAGAGCTCGCCCCCAGCGATGCGCTTCTCGATCGCATCGGTTTGATAGCCCGAAAACTCCGCAGAACGGGTTATTTCAACCTTGTAATACCCAGCTGCGTGTATTTCTACCACCTCGGCGTCAAAAACGTATTCTAGGGCGTATTGCTGCGATTTCGCTAGTTGGTAACTCCACACCCCATAGCTCGGCAGGGTGTGCCCCCAATATTCCCCTAGGCTGAAACGGAGGGACTGGCGTGGCGAAAAAGCATATTTCACATTCCCCTGTCCGGAGTAATGGTAGGGTTGTCCCAACACGGGTAAGAGAAAGCGCAGCCCGCCCCCAAGACTTAGCGCCCCTAACGACCCTTTGACGTAGTAGTAATTCTCTACCGAGCGGAACGAGCCCCGCGCGTCAAGAGAAACCACTGGGGCATCAGGGCTTTGAGCAAAGTAGTAACGGGGGAAGTCGCCCGTCCGTTGTCCGCGTTCGTCGGTGTAGACAAAACCCATTTCACACACGAGGAAGGAGGCTGGGGTATACTTACCCACGAGACTCGCATAACCGTTTTGTTGCGCATCGGTCGGGGCGAGGTTGCCGAGACGATAGGTGGCGCGCGCATGGTCATACCCCCCGTTAGCAGAGAGAAAGAAGTCGCCCCAGCGCCCCTCAAGATTCAGTATGTTGAAGTTGCGAAGATTGGCATAGTCCATCCGCCCGCGGTAGCCGTATGTATACCCTTGCGCCGCAAATGCCTCGTCGATGTAGTAGGTGTACAGATTGACCGCGAAGCGACGCCCAATATTCTTGCGCGCGTTGAGCGCCCCGTCGATTGAGCGAAACGAGATGAGATCCTCGGTCTGGGGGTTGACCAAAAGAAAGCCCCGCGAGTGCATATAATTGCCATAAAGTTGGACAAAGGAGCTCGCACCAAGGGGCTGCGTATGCATCAGGCTCGCCGAGGCAAGCGAAAGCCCAACGGAGGTGTATTGTGTAGGTACCTCCCGACGCGTCTGGATGTCGATAGCCCCCGCTAGGGCGTTGGAGATCCCCAAGGGGGGATTGCTGGCGTATGTGTGTTGACGCTCAACGATCTCGGTCGAGAGAAGGCTAAACGACCCTGTCCGGTCGGTGGTTGAGTTACGCACGGGGTGGTAAATTGGCACATTGTTGAAGACCACGCGCGACAGATCGGCAGAGCTGCCGCGGAGTTCGGGCTCTGCTCCCTCTGAGGTATTGGTCGAGGCGGGGTGGGAGGTCACGACCTTAAGGACGTCGGCATTCGACCGAGGGTCGGCATAGATATCCAGCGGCTTATACTCTTTCACAGCAAACTCGCGGGTCGCCGACGGTGTCGCGATGATGTAGGTGTCAGCAATAACCACACGCTCCTCCTCGAGCACGATAGGGGAGGGAAGGGTGGTCTTACCCGCCAAGGCGATGTACCGAGTTTTATAACCCATGTAGGCGACCACCAGCGTATCGTTTAACAAAGCGGGTGAGGAAAGCACAATCTGAAACTCTCCGTTAGGGTCACTTATTGCCCCGACGTTGCTGTGCCTTGCGAGAAAGGCATTGGCGGCAAAGATCGGCGCGCCGCTTTCGTCGACGATGCGACCTACAAGACGGGGCGTCTGAGCAAATAAAAAAAAGGGGACAAAGACAAGTCCCCAGAGCAACAGGATGTTGCGCATGATCGCTGTCCTTATTTCTCTCTTTCTTCGTAATGCGCCCACATGGGGTTGTGGGGAAAAGCAGCTTTGGCTTCGTTGAGTATCGCCTCTGCTTTCGCCATATCGCCCTTCTGTTGGTAGAGCGTCAAGAGAAGGACGTAGATCTGTTCACGCCCCCACGACGGGAGATAGGGGTTGGGGAGACTCTGATCTTTGCAAGCCAGACCCTTGAGTAGATAACCTTCTGCCTTCTTACCGCCGCCGTACATGGCTGGGGTGTAAAAGTCGAGCGAACCGAGCACATACCATGCGCGGAGGTTGGTCGAGTCTAATTGCCGAGCCTTGTCGGCATTCTCGGTCGCTTTGCCGGCCATCACGCCGGCCTGCATCCCCTGTAGGGTTGATGTCGCGAGAGACTGTAGCCCCCCGAGCAGGGCGTAGTCTTCTGAGTTCTTCTTGTCAAGCCCCTCGAGCAACGCGATCCCTTCTCTCACGACCTCGCCGAGTTCGGTGCTTTGGGCTCTCATGAGGTAGAGGCTCTTGTTCATGAGGGCGTATGCTGTCCACTGCTTCACCATATTGTTTTGGGGTTGAAGCGCCTTGAGGGTCGACAAGAGCGAGTCTAGCCCCGTCGTATTACCAGAGGTAAATGCTTGCCCCAGCGCCCCATCAATCTTATACTGAATGCCTTGGAGGTAGCTTAAATCCTGTGCACGACTGACGAGTGCGAATAGCGCAACACAAAAGGTAAGAAAGAGTATCCTTTTCATTTCCGTATCGTTTGACGAACAAATGTATAAAAAGAACAGAACGCAACGATCGCTTTCCCGATTACTCCAAATACCCACACGGTGTGTACGGACGCAACGTGATGCGTCCGTTTTTTTTGCGTCGCCTTTCTGATTATCCCTTATTCGCTTGTCGCCCGCACCGCCGTCCGCGTAGGACCGCTTGTCGCTCGCACGGGCCGTCCGCCCTTAGGACTCCACATCGCCGTCCGCGTAGGACCGCTTGTCGCTCGCACGGGTCGTCCGCCCTTAGGACCCTACACCGCCGTCCGCGTAGGACCGCCTACGAGAGAACCCACGACCCGATGTTCTTCTTACCTTCGTTGAAAGCAACACCTACTTTTACAACCCGCTGAGGCGCAGTTTGGTAGGGGAGGGCATAGCCCTTGTCTTCTATCTGTTGCAGCGCCTCTTCGGGTGTCCCTGTGCCATCGAGCTTAAACTCGAAAACGTAGATAATCTCAGGCGTATGCAACACAGCGTCGGCGCGCCCAATGTGGTTGTGTACCTCGGTTTGGAGAAACTGTCCTAAGAGGGCAAAGACCAAATAGACCGCCACTTGACCGTCTCGCTCGTGGTAAGGGAGAGGATCTGGGGAGATTGTGCCGTAAGGGATGCCGGCTATGATCGCCTCCAATCGCTTCATAAAGGCATCAACATCGCCCCGCAAAATCTCTTTACGGAACTGGATGATATCGACCCCAGCATCCAAGACAGGGATCGGGTAATAGCCCATCAAAAGGGTGCGCAGGAAGCCATACTTCACCTCTTCGTTCGGAAAACGAAGACGATAGATATTCTCTTCGAAACTATAGTCCTTAAGCGTCAAATAGCCTGATTGAAAGAGCACAGGTAACGGATTGAGTGCCCCGACTCGGAAGTCTTGCAACTCCCCTTCGCTTACCTCCACGCCATCCCTGATATTCG
This sequence comes from uncultured Bacteroidia bacterium, assembly GCA_938040915.1. Lineage (GTDB taxonomy): Bacteria > Bacteroidota > Bacteroidia > Bacteroidales > CAJPTX01 > Bacteroides_D. The sequence continues at coordinate 10,083 of CALHZE010000238.1, forward strand.
GCACGTAGTAATTGATTTGCTTAAGATACGAGATAAGAAAGGCGGGCGTCGCCGTCTCAAACCAGTAGTATTGATAGGCGGCATCTGACAAGACATTTAGCAAGCTAAACGGATTGTAAACCTGCTCCCCTGAGGGAGAAAAACGATAACCGTCGTACTTCTTTTTGAGAAGCGCGCGCGTCTCCTCTATCGTGTTGTTATACTTCTGTGCAAGCCCCTCGATCTCGGGGACAAAATAACTAGAGAGCTCCTCTTCTGTAAATCCGCAAATAGCGGCATAATGATTCAGAAGGGTAATATCCTTCAAATTATTCAGTCCACTAAAGAGCATCACCTTGCTAAACTTGGTGATGCCCGTGAGGAATGCGAAGTGGATGTATTCGTCACACCGTTTCAAGGTCTCGTAAAAGGCCTTGAGCTGCGAACGGTATACCTCGTTAAGTTCTTGCTTTTCAAAGGTCTCAAGGAGGGGCTTGTCATACTCGTCAATGAGCACCACGACCTGCTTCTGCGTCTTCTGGTAGAGCGCTTGGAGAAGATAAGCAAAACGCTTCTCTGGGACTCCGGTTGTCTCACTAAGACTGTAGCTTAGTTCTAGCGCAGAAAGTTGTTCGGAAAGGTTATCGGTCAACGACTCTTCTGTTAGATAGTTCTGCGCATTCAATTGAAAGTGAAGCACGGGATAGGCTATCCACGCCTCGCGCCCCTCGCGCTTCGCCATTTCTTCTTCCGTTTGTTCGAGCACGAGCCCTCGGAAAAGCTCCTTTTTCCCTTCAAAATAAGCCTTTAGAGTGGATACGAAAAGACTCTTACCGAAGCGGTGCGGGCGGCTCAGGAAGAAAAAACGCCCACTAGAAACTAACTTAGCAATATACGGGGTCTTATCCACGTAGACATCATAACTCTTGCGAAGCTCGGCAAAGGTTTGCGTGTCAACGGGTAATTTGCGTTGGGTACTCATTTTTGTCCTCTTTGGTACATACGAAGGTAGGGAAAAAGGGCATACTTCTCAGAGAGATGACAAAGGCGTGACAATCCCGTCACGCCTTTCTCTTCTCTCGCACTGAGACCTCTAGGTCTGCCCTTAGAATAACCCCGTAATGTTCCCGTCGTTATCTATGTCGATCTTCTCAGCCGAGGGCACGGGCGGTAACCCCGGCATACGCATTATCGCCCCCGTGATCGGGATGATAAACTCTGCCCCCGCCGCGATCTCGATGTCACGCACGGTTACTACGAAATCTTTCGGACGCCCCAGAAGATCGGGGTTGTCTGAAAGCGACTTCTGGGTCTTGGCGATACACACCGGCACCTTGTCTAACCCGAGGTCATAGACGGTCTTAAGTGCCGCCTTGGCCTGTGACGTATAGTCCACCGCCTTTGCGCCATAGACCCGATGGGCAATGGTCTCGATCTTTTTCTCTGGCGTCCAGTCCCACTGATAGAGAGGCGTAAAGGTCGCGGTACACTGTTCGGCAACCTTGATGACCATCTCGCCGAGCGCTTCCGCTCCCTTACCTCCTTCGCCCCACACGTTGGCGACAACACAGGGCACACCGAGTGCTTCGCAGGTCTTGGCAATAAAGGCGAGCTCCTCTGCGGTGTCAGTAGCAAATTGGTTGATCGCCACCACGGGGCAAATACCAAAGAGCGACATGTTCTCGACATGCTTCTGCAGGTTGCCGATCCCCTTCTCTAGGTTCGCGAGACTGGGGGTCGTGAGCTCCTTCACATTCTGCCCCCCGTGATATTTGAGGGCTCGCACCGTCGCCACAAGCACCACCGCGTCGGGGTGTAGCCCTGCCGACTGACACTTGATGTCCATAAACTTCTCCGCTCCGAGGTCAAACCCGAAGCCCGCCTCAGTCACCACAAAGTCGCTGTAGCTGAGCGCCATCTTCGTCGCAATCACCGAGTTTGTCCCCTGCGCAATGTTCGCAAACGGCCCGCCGTGGATGATCGCCGGCGTCCCCTCGAGCGTCTGCACGAGGTTTGGCATAATAGCATCTTTGAGCAACGCTGCCATTGCCCCCTGTGCGTTGAGGTCGCGCGCGTAAATAGGTTTCTTGTCGTAGGTATAGCCCACGAAGATGTTACCCAACCGACGCTTAAGGTCTTCGAAGTTCTCCGCTAAGCAGAGGATCGCCATCACCTCAGAAGCGGCCGTGATGTCAAAGCCTGTCTCGCGAGGTATGCCTGACGACGTACCACCGAGCCCGACGATGATCGTCCGCAACGAACGGTCGTTCATGTCCATAACGCGCCGCCAGCTCACCGTGCGAGGGTCAATGCCGAGAGAGTACTTCTTGTTCTGGATATTGTTGTCAATAAGCGCCGCGAGCAGATTGTGCGCCTTCTCTATAGCGGCAAAGTCGCCCGTGAAGTGGAGATTGATATCCTCCATCGGGAGCACTTGCGAGTAACCCCCCCCCGTCGCGCCCCCCTTGACCCCAAAGACGGGACCGAGCGAAGGCTCTCGGAGCACGACCGTCGTCTTGCGCCCCAGCCGGTTCATCGCTTGCGACAAGCCGATCGACACGGTCGTTTTCCCCTCTCCGGCGGGTGTGGGCGAGATGGCCGACACCAACACGAGTTTACTTTTGCCCATCTGCTCAGGGCGAAGGTACTTGAGCGGGATTTTGGCCTTATACTTACCGTACGGGATCATCTCCTCTGCTGGAAGTCCGAGGTCGGAGGCTATCTCCGTGATGGGGCGCATGGTCGCGCCGTGAGCAATCTCCAAATCTGTCATCGTGCAAAATATTAACGTTAGTCGGACGTTGTGCCTCTACTAACTTTACCGAAAGGTAGCTGATTACCACGATATCGCCATGAAGCGCACGCCCAGAATCCTTTTCCCACTCCTTCTAACGGGCTTTCTCCTGGGGTTGTTTACTCAGTGTCATAACGACAGCACCCAAACCTCGAGCGATTATCTGGCAGTGCCGCGGCTAGACTCGTTGCTCTTCGCTCCCAGCGGGGTGGAAAAAGTCGTTGCGGCAGACAGACCGATGGCGACTCTCTGGGGGCAGCTTCTCGGCGCATCCCCTGACGAAGACCCCAGACCCATCCTACAGCGCTTTGCAAGCGACACCCTGATCCGCAGAGTGCAAGACACTATCAACAGGGTCTTTCCCCGCTCCCTGCGCCCCGATGCTCCCCTTCGCGATGCCTTTGCTGCCCTAAAGGCGCTTGCTCCAAACCATCCGAACCCGAGACTCGTTTACTACAACAGCGGCTTTACTGCGTCGTTCCTCGTGGCTGACTCCCTGCTGGCCGTCGGGCTTGACCGCTTCCTCGGAGCAGGGGCTACATTTTATGCCGCCCTCGGGATGCCACGCTACCTAGCCGAGCACATGCGACCCGCCGATATCGTCCCCCGTGCCCTCGAGGCATGGCTCTCCAGCGAGTACCCACTCAGCGATCCTCGTCCCTCCATCCTCGATCAGATGATTTATAACGGCAAGATCAAAGCCACCATCGTGAGGCTACTACCCAACGTGGCCGACACGATCGCCTTGCAGTATAGTGCCGAGGCGCTAGATTGGCTCGACGCCTCCGAGAAAGAGATCTGGACCTACCTCTCTGAAAAGCGCCTCCTCTACGAGAAAAATCAGCTCATTGTGAGCCAATTTACACGTCCTGCCCCCTTTACGAGTGCCTTCGGACAAAAGTCGCCAGGCGAGGCCGTCAATTGGCTCGGTTACCGTATCGTGGCGAGCTACCAGAAGGCACACCCAGAGACCTCGCTCGACGCTCTCTTTGCCCTCCCAGCAGAAACCGTGTTACAACAATCTAAATACCGACCCTAATGACGGATATTGTCGAACAAAAGAAAGCCCTGCGAGCCCAAATCAAAGAGCGGAAAAAGGCGTTGACGCCCGCGAATATCGAGCAACAGGCGCGAGATACATTCACTAAATTCTCCTCCTTCGAGCCCTTCTTGCGTGCGACAACCATCTTAGCCTACAAAGGCAAAAATAAAGCGGTCATCGGTGGTGATGGACAGGTGAGTTTTGGCAACACCGTCTTAAAAGGCAATGCCGTAAAAATTCGCAAAATTCACAACGGCAAAGTCCTAGCTGGCTTTGCTGGTAGCACCGCTGACGCGTTTAATCTCTTTGATATGTTTGAGAAAAATTTAGAACATACAAAGGGCGATTTGCTAAAGGCGGTGATAGAATTTAGCAAAGAGTGGCGCAAAGACAAGTATCTAAGAAAGCTTGAAGCGATGATGCTTGTGCTTGATAGGGATAAAATTTTCTTACTTAGTGGTACTGGAGATGTAGTAGAACCTGAAGATGGCAAGATAGCAGCTATCGGAAGCGGCGG
>CALHZE010000239.1 GCA_938040915.1 uncultured Bacteroidia bacterium
AGTGGCTGCCACTCCTCGGGCGTAAAAAGGAACTGTATCCCCGCCTTCATCGAAAGAGACGAAAGACGCTGCATATTTTCGTCGTTAAGCGAGAGGGTGTACAGCCGCTTCACTTCCGCAAGGTGCTGACTCGTTTCTGGGATGGAAAGCAAGAGCACCCTCACCAACGGACGTTTAAGGGAAAAGAGGGGCTGATTTTCTTGGTAAAAGCGTTCCATTTCCAAATCCAGAACGGTCGTATCAAGCTGCGACAACACATACTCACTCTCAAACGACTGGGTGTAAAGCGAGCGACGGAAGTCTGCCACCTGAGGCTCTATCTTCGGATTATCTTTCCCGAGCTGTTTCTCCGCATAGAGGTAGAGCAGGGTATTCCTCACCCACGTATCTAGGTAATGCTTGACCACTGCGGCGCTATCCTGTGGCGTTTTTCCTTGATAGAGATCGGCGGGGAGGGCTGTGCGCAAAAACGCATGTTCCCCCACCTGCACGAGCACCTCGCCACGTGTAGGATGTTTTGTAGCACACCCCGCCACGCCTAATAAAAGAGACGCAAGGACAATCCCCCACGAGAACAACACCACATAGCGGCAAAGAGGCGTGGATAGAGACGACATCCGCAAGCGAGCTCTCTACCTAATTATCAACCCCAAGCAACGCCATCACCTCGCCGACCAAGTAGGTACTTCCCCCCACAAAGATGAGATCCCCCTCTTCCGCATCTCGCTTTGCGGCGGCAAATGCTTCGGAAGCAACAGGAAACGCCTGTCCCTTGAGTTCGTGAGGTAGGGCGCGCTGTAGCAATTCGTCGACCTTGAGGGCACGCGGCACACTGGCTTGCGTGAAATAATACACCGCATCGCGGGGGAGGAGGGCTAGAATACCATCAATATCCTTGTCGCCGGTAAGCCCGATCACCATACGCAAATTCTTATATGGCGTATGGTTAAGCTGCGTAACCACACTGCGCACCCCTTCCACGTTATGCCCTGTGTCACAGACCACTCGCGGCTCGTCACTCAGCCACTGCCAGCGCCCCAAAAGATGGGTACGCTCTACCACGTGACGCAAGCCATCTTTGAGCGCCTCCTCTGGAATCGCACAACCATACGCACGCAACAAATCGACCGCTGTAAGCACAGTAGAAAGATTGCTCGCTTGGATAGAAGAAAGGAGATCGGTGTCAAACTCCACACGGATATTCTTGTAGGCATGCTCAAAGCGGAAATGCTGGAGTTTTCCCTCATCAACCCAGTGCTGCTCTGCACACTTCCACGTGCTCGCGGCTACGGTAAACGAGGTCTGCATCGCCGACGTCGTTGCCGCAAAGACCCCACGCACAGGACCACGCGCATCACCCACCACAACGGGGACACCGAGTTTCACAATCCCCGCCTTTTCCCGAGCTATCGCCTCAACGGTATTCCCCAAAAGATCCGTATGGTCTAGACTGACGTTGGTTACAACGCTCAAGATGGGCTGTATAATATTGGTGGAATCGAGGCGTCCGCCGAGCCCTACTTCAATTACAGCGATGTCGACCCCTTGATCTGCAAAATAGCTGAAGGCGAGAGCTACGAACATTTCAAAGAACGAGGGCTCGATCTCTTCGAAGAACTCGCGGTGACTTTCCACATAATCAACCACATACTGTTCCGAGATCTTCTCGCCATTGATACGGATGCGCTCGCGGAAGTCGATGAGGTGGGGCGAGGTACAGAGACCGACTTTATAGCCAGCCGCCTGCAAAATGCTAGCCAACGTATGCGAGACACTCCCCTTGCCATTGGTACCCCCGACGTGTACACAAAGATAAGACTGGTGGGGCGCACCGTCATACATATCAAGCGCTTCGCTGTTGTCAAGATTCGCCTTATAAGCGGCAGCACCGGTACGGTGAAACATAGGGAGAGAGGATTCCAGATAAGCGATGGTCTCCTGGTAATTCATTCCTTAAAGTAAAGATAGGGATAAGAGTAGGGTAAACACCCCCGCCACACACGGGGTTACATCTGTTTTGGGGTCTCAATGCCGAGTAACAACAAGGCACTGCGCAACACCCTGAGCGTCGCCTGCGTGAGCAACAACCGCTGCTGCTGTAGCTTCGGGTCACTCTCACGCGCTATAGGGCACTCGTGATAAAACTGGTTAAACCGACACGCAAGGTCATAGACATAGTTGACCACAACGGCAGGACTCAGCTTCACAGCCGCCTCGGCAATAACACGCTCATACTCGTGCAAAAGACGCAACACGGCACGCTCATAACGGTCAAAGGGTGTGCCCAAAATCGGTTGCGAGAGCCCCTCTATCGCCTTTGTCAGGTCGGGGAGCTTGTTTAAGATAGACTGTGCGCGCGCACACGTGTACTGTATAAAGGGTCCCGTATTTCCGTTAAAGTCGACCGATTCCTTTGGGTTAAAGAGCATCCCCTTGGCTGGGTCTACTTTAAGCATGAAATACTTGAGCGCCCCAAGCCCCACCTGGCGATAGATATCGGCGGCGGCATCACTGTCTAAATCGGCGGCTTTACCTTGTTCCTCCCCGATACGCGTAGCCTCCCCGATCAGCTCTTCGATCAAGTCGTCAGCATCGACCACCGTCCCCTCACGCGACTTCATTTTTCCCTCGGGGAGGGTGATCATCCCATAACTGAGGTGGAAAATGCGGTCACTCCACACATACCCCAACCGCCCTAAAAGCTTGCGTAGAACTTGGAAATGATATTCCTGCTCGTTGCCCACGACATAAACGATATCATCGAGCTGATACTCTCGGAAGCGCTCTACCGCCGTACCAAGGTCTTGTGTCATATAAACCGACGTGCCATCGGAACGGAGCAGGAGTTTCTCATCAAGCCCCTCATCGCGGAGGTCTACCCACACCGAGCCATCGTCATGCCGCTGCAAGACGCCTCGCTGCAACCCCTCTTCGACGATCTTCTTCCCCAAGAGGTAGGTCTGTGACTCATAATAGACCTTATCAAAATGCACACCGAGCGCCTTATAGGTCTCATCAAAACCCGCATAGACCCATCCGTTCATCTTCTCCCACAGGGCACGCGTTTCTGGGTCGTTAGCCTCCCACTTACGCAGGAGCTCCTGCGCCTCAAGGAGGATCGGGGCTTGCTTCTTCGCTTCGTCCTCCGAAAGTCCTTTGGCCTCGAGCTCTTTTACTTGCTCACGATAAGCCTTGTCGTAACGGACGTAATAATCGCCCACGAAATGGTCGCCCTTCACCCCCGTAGACTCAGGGGTCGCCCCTTGACCGAAATGCAACCACGCGACCATCGACTTGCAGATGTGGATGCCGCGGTCATTGACCAAGTTTGCCATCACGACCTCGGTGCCCGTAGCCTCAAGAATCCGGCTAACCGACCACCCCAAGAGGTTGTTTCGCACGTGCCCGAGGTGAAGCGGCTTATTGGTATTAGGCGAGCTATACTCGACCATCACGCGCCGCCCATTCTTTGGTGCAGTCCCCCAGTTGGGGGTGTGGTATGCCTCAAAAAGCCCTTGAGCGAAATAGTCATCCTTGAGGGAAAGGTTCAAAAACCCCTTCACCACATTATAGCCTGCCACCTTGTCAGAGTGCTCTGTGAGCCAGTGCCCGAGGTCTTCGGCTAGCGCCTCCGGCTTGGTGCGCGCGAGCTTAATCCATGGGAATACGACGAGCGTATATTCGCCCTCAAACTCCTCACGCGTCGTCTGTAAGGTGAGGGAGGTAAGGTCAACATCTGCACCGAGACGGGCTTGAAGTGCTGCCGCGACATCGGTGCGGAGGTCGGTCATTAGGTTCATAACAACGTTTTGTGTGAATGTCTCTCAGAGCGTCAATAAAGACGCTCCCTTTTGTCACTTATCTCAAGTGTTAAGAGGCTTGTTCGTTAGCGCCACAACAGTTCTTATACTTCTTTCCACTACCACACGGGCACGGGTCATTGCGACCGATCTTCGGGTCTCGACGGACGGGCGTATGGTTCACTGCCCCTTGTTGCTGCTGCACAGCCGCGGCTTGTGCTGCTCGGCGTGCGTTCTCCTCAGCGCCGCCCCCGACCTCTTGACGCCCTGTGTGAAGTCGCTGTTGCCGCTGACCTGCTCGACGTTCGTCAGCCTCTGCTCTTCGCTAGCGATGGGGAGGTGTACACGCAAGATGAGGCGCAAGACGTCGCGGTTAAGCTCTTGCATCATCTTCTCAAAGAGAGAATAGCCCTCAAACTTATAGATGATGAGCGGGTCTTTCTGCTCATACGAGGCGTTCTGGACGCTCTGTTTGAGCTCGTCCATCGCGAGAAGGTGTTGCTGCCAGTGGCGGTCGATCTCGTGTAAAATCACAGTGCGCGAGATCCCCTTAATGAGCTCTCGCCCTTGTGAGGCAACCGCTTTCTTTAAGTTCACCACCACGTTAATCATTTGTTGCCCGTCAGAAAGCGGCACAACGATATTGGTATAGCGATCGCCATGCTCCTCAAGCACGCTTTGGAATACGGGGTAAGCTCGTGCTGACATCGACGACATACGAAGCTTATAACGTTCCCACACCATGTCGCGCAAGAGGGTAAAGAGCTTATCTTGGTCGCTCGCGCGGAACTGTTCTTCGGAGATCGTATTCTCCATCGCAAACTCACGCATTACAGCAAGCGCGAACTCCCCAAACTCCTCTGTCCCTGCGTAATCAGCGGCAATGTCGCCGCAGACGCTCTGCACGATGTCATACATATCCTCCTCGATGCGTTCGCCAAAGAGGGCGTTACGACGACGGGTATAGATTCGCTCACGCTGCATGTTCATGACGTCGTCATATTCAAGCAGACGCTTCCGAATGCCAAAGTTATTCTGCTCTACCTTACGTTGCGCCTGCTCAATTGACTTGGTCACCCGAGGGTGCTGGATGGCATCGCCCTCCTTGTGCCCTAGGAAGTCCATAATACGCGCCAAACGGTCTGAACCGAATAGACGCATCAGGTTGTCTTCCGTAGAGACGAAAAAGAGCGAGGAGCCTGGGTCGCCTTGACGACCGGCACGACCGCGCAACTGACGGTCTACACGACGCGAATCGTGACGCTCAGTA
>CALHZE010000240.1 GCA_938040915.1 uncultured Bacteroidia bacterium
ACGAAGGTAGAGGGGACCCTTACCGCCCTGACTTCTTTGCAGTGTAACAACAACACAGGGTTTACTACCGACTTCTTGAAGGGGGTACTCGAGGGCTCGACAGCGCCTAAGCTAGAGTCTTATACAGGCACGGGGAGCGGTATAACTTTGCCTGCACAGCTTAAACTCTCGAAGACGTTGAAAACAGTGGACTTGGAGTCTAACAAAGGTTGCACTTCGCTTACCGTATCCGACGGGGCGGCTCTAGAGAGCCTAAACCTTGGCTACGTTGAAACCTTGAAGGAGTTGAATGTCTTGCCTGCGAAGGGGCTAAAGAGACTAATTTTCCATAGTACAGCCGTAAAGAAAATTAGTCTTGCGGGGCTGACAAAGCTCGAAGAGGTGTATATGCCAGGTGGCTACCCAGCTCGCCTTCTCACAGAGCTGATCTGCCAGCTCCCTAACCGCCTAAATCTAGCTAAGGGTATCTTCAGATATAATTTCTCCACCAGTGAATATCCTCTTGTCAATGGGAATGTGGCGAAAGATAGAAACTGGAAGATTGTACACAGTAATAATAACACAGATGTTACTTCGGAGTGCTCCTCTACGGTGTCTTGTGACGAGGTAGTTCCGCCCACCACCCCAGACGAAGTGCATTTTGAGTTAGCGGGACGCACTACGCTCTCCTTTGTGACCGTGAAGCCTACAATGGTTTGGCTATCTGCCACGAGCAATAAGAACGACTTCTACTACAACGGCTATTACGGTGCAGGGAATTCTGCAATTGATTTGGAAGACCATGAGGATGTCTACCTCTTTATGCAACCCGGTGCACTCAAGTCGCTAAAGGTTGAACAAGCGGGCACAGTAAAAAACATAGCCCTAACGCGCCTACCAGCCTTAAACGAACTCGTTTTGAAGGGGGCAGAACAGTTACAGTCGCTCGATATTACAAAGCTAACAGAGCTCACCAAACTTGAGTTGAGCGGGGCAAAGGATCTAACGACCATTAACCTATCGAAGAACACCAAACTGGAGACCTTAGACATTCGTGGGACGAAACTCTCGAGCTTAGACTTATCGCAGCACGCAGCGATGAAGTATACTTGGGTATACGAGAATCAGCTCTCGACAATCAAACTAAGTCCTTCGACCCTCTCGCTTTGGGTTTATGGGAATAAACTTACCAGTTTGGATGTAAGTATGGCGACAGGCTTGTACTCTATTGATGCTGCGGATAATGCGCTCACAACCCTTACTCTCGCCACCGACAAAACGAAGTATCACGAGTTAAAGCTTAGCTCGAATGGTCTAACAACCCTAGATCTCCAGAATGCTACTGAACTAGTAAGGCTGGATGTCGGAAATAACGCGAACCTCTCTACTCTCAACTTGCGCGGTTGTACGAAGCTCCAAAAGCTCGACATTAGTAACTGTACTGCCTTCAAAGAACTGAAGCAGGCGGGAGAAACCGCGTGGTTCTTGGATGGCTGTAAGGCGCTTACTGAGTTTAAGCTTTATGGTACGGGGCTCGATGCGAACAATCTCTCCAAACTCTACTGCCACCTGCATAAGGTTACGAGCGGTAAGCTCTATGTCGCAGACAAAGCGAACCCAGCAAGCCTCCAAGAGGCAAAGAATAGCGGTACGAGCATTGCAAAAGAGAATGGATGGACGGTGCTTGCTTCCGACGGTACCGAATTTACAGGGAGCACCATGAACTGTAATGACCTTGCGCCGCACAATGTGCCTGCTATTGCGCTGGTCATAAAAGGGAATCTCACGGTCAAACTTAAGATGAGTGCCAAGGAACTCTGGATAGAAGACGGTCAAGGTGCTTACGAGTATAGGGAGGTTACCCCTGGGCAGGAAATCTCGCTCTCCTATAATGCGTTGCTACTGCAGCCGCGAACGTTCCACGGTAAGATCTCTGCGTTCGATATCAGCAATCAGGCAGCCGTACAAGGGCTCACTATCAAGGGGCATGAGGCGCTCACCGAGCTCAACGCTGCGAATTGTAGTGCGCTAAAAGACGTAGAGTTCGCCAACGTGAAAAACCTAGCAAAACTCATCATAAATGGGTCGCACGTAAAAGCGTTAGATCTCGCGCACTTCCCCGCTCTCAAGGAGCTCAATTGTGCCGACAACGAACTCAGGGAGTTGAGCTTCCTAAGCAACCCACAACTTGAAAAGGTAGATTGCTCGAACAATGCTCAGTTGGCGAAGATCGTCGCCCTGAAGAAGGTAGGTACTGGCGCTGCGCCACTCAAGGAATTGAGATGTGGTGGCTCTGCCCTAACCATCGCTGCTTTCAACGACCTCTTCTGCACACTCCCCGAACGTACTTCGAGCGAGCAAGGAAAGCTCTACGCAGTAAGAGACGTTGCCGAGGCGCGTCTGAAACTAGAGCCGCAGAACTGCTACACCTCGCGTGCGACCAACAAGCACTGGGAATTCTTCTTAGCAGACGGCTCAGCTGTCTCCACGGGCTCTGAAGAGCCAGGCAACCACGCCTGCGAAGTACAGAAAGTGACGAGCATCACCATTGCGCCCATAACGCTCGAGCACCACGAATCGCTAGAATTAAAGCCGACAATCGAACCCGCTACTGCGGACGACAAGACCGTAAAATGGATTGTCAAGTCAGGCGAAGACAAGGTGAAGTTATACGCTGGTAGCATCAACATCATTAAGGCGCTTAAAGTGGGTATCGCAACCCTCGAGTGCGTAGCACAAGATGGCGGCGGCGCAAAAGCCGAAGTGACGGTGACCGTGGTCGAAAAGAAGGTGGAAAATATGACGATTACCACCTCAAAGCCCTCGCCTTTCCTCCTCGGCGACAGAGTGCAGTTTACGGTCAATGTCGAGCCTGCCAATGCGACCTATCGCGATGTGACATGGTCGGTAGACGGCTCCGCGGCGACAATAGACCCTCAAACGGGGCTACTCCTAGCTAAGGCCACCACCACAGGGCTCAAGGTTACAGCACGGACCAACAGTCCAGATTATCCGAAAACAGCCGAGCTGAACGTACAGATCGCGAACCCAACGGTAAACGGTCTCTTACTCACACAAGACGTACTGGTAGTAAAGGCAGACGGGACGAAATACCCCCTCGGTGTGACCCTAGATCCTCCCACTGCCGCCCTCACGGGGAAGGTTAATGTAGAAGCAGCTGGGGCTATTGCCTCGGTTACCTGTGAGACTGAGGTTGACGAAAACGGCTTTGTCCGCCAGCCGATTAAGGTTGAGGTAGAAGGGATTCAAGAGGGGCAACAGACTACGGTTACGATTAAGCCCGAGGCCTTCCCTTCGATATCGAAGACCTTTACTGTGAAAGTGGTAACTGAGAGCGATTTCAAAGAACCGACTACGCTCAACCTGCAAGAGACTCTCTCGGCTACTGTAGGGACACCTGTCAAGCTCACGGCCGAAGTATTGCCCACCGATGCGACAAACCGTGTGGTTTACTGGTCGCTCAAAGACAAAGAGAGTGCGCAAGTGGTGCGTATCGATTTGCAAGGCGAGATCACCCCGATCAAGCAAGGGACGGCGACCGTGGTAGCTACCGCAGTCGGGAAACCTGACCTCGTGAAAGAGTGTCGAGTGAATGTGGCAAACATCGTAGATCAAATCCCCGCAACGGCGAAGTTGATCGCGACGCTCACGGTCGTGCCCAATGCCCAATTACAGCTACAATTGGCGGGCGCAGGCGACGTCTATCTACAGACCACAGCCGCGAACAAGGCCTACCTGTACTCGCTCACCGATGCCTACTATGCCATCCCCGCGAAGAGCGAAGTCGCTACGTTGAAGATTTACGGGGCGCTCACCAAGCTCGAAGCAAAAGAGGCGGGCAACAACATCTCCGCTATCGAATTTACCGAAGATGCGAACCTCTCCGAGCTTAATGTTAGTGGCAACGCGCTCACTGCCTTGGATCTTTCGGCACTCACCTCTCTCAAGAAGTTGAATTGTACGAAGAACCAACTCACGCAATTGAACCTTGTACCGCTGACCGAACTCGTCGAACTCGAATGTGGGCAAAACCTCATCACAGAGCTCGACCTGACTCGGAACGCAAGTCTGAAAAAGCTCTCTTGTGAAGAATTGAAGCTAACCACGCTCAATCTCACCAACAAGACTGACCTGAAGGAAGTGATCTGCTACGGGAATAACTTCTCTACCGAGACCTATAACAAGATCTACTGCGCATTGTCTACCACCACAGACGGGGTGATAGTCCCTGCCAAAGAGAAGGTTACTAGCGGTGCCGATGCGAATTATTTGGCGATGTTGGCTTCCTCGAGTGCCCTCGCTACGGGAAAGGGCTGGAAGGTAGTCTATCTAGACAAAACCGCCATCGAGACCACCGGCACAGAAACCCTGTGCCAGCAAATACCTGCTACGAGCATCACCGTCTCTCCGTTGACGGTAGCGGTCGACCAAACGAGCAAGATCAAGTATACCCTTGAGCCCGCAGATGCTACCTCTAAGGTAACGTTCACCTCTCGCGACGCAAATATCGCGACGGTAGACGCCAACGGTAATGTAACAGGTGTAAAAGCAGGATTTGTGATTATCGACGTCACCACAGACGTATCTACTGTAAAGGGCGAATGCGCAGTAACGGTCACCGAGACGCCTTTGCCACCAGCTACGAGTATCACAGTCGACCCGCTGACGGTAAAGGTGGGCGAATCGTCAAAGATTACCTGCAAGTTCACCCCCGAAGGTGCAACCGCCGCGCTAACGTTCACCTCTCGTGACACAGAGACCGCTACGGTAGATGCCGAAGGTAACGTTACGGGTGTGAAGGAAGGTACTGTGGTTATCGACGTAACGACTGATAACCCGAATGTAAAGGGCGAATGCAAGGTAACGGTAACCGCAAAGCCAGCGATTCCAGCTACGAGTATCACAGTCGAGTCGCTGACGGTAAAGGTGGGCGAATCTTCTAAGATTCAGTACACGCTCCAACCCGAAGGTGCAACCGCTACGCTAACGTTCACTTCTCGTGACACAGAGACCGCTACGGTAGATGCCGACGGTAATGTGACGGGTGTGAAGGAAGGTACTGTGGTTATCGACGTAACGACTGATGATCCGAATGTAAAGAGCGAATGTACGGTAACGGTAACCACAAAGGCAACAGTTCCTGCTACGGGTATCACGATCAAACCGCTGACGGTAAAGGTGGGCGAATCTTCTAAGATTCAGTACACGCTCCAACCCGAAGGTGCAACCGCTGCGCTAACGTTCACTTCTCGTGACACAGAGATCGCTACGGTAGATGCCAAAGGTAATGTGACGGGTGTGAAGGAAGGTAATGTGGTTATCGACGTGACGACCGACGACCCGAACGTAAAGGCAGAATGTACAGTAACTGTAACCGCAAAGTCTACAGTTCCTGCTACGGGTATCACTGTAGAGCCCCTCACGGTAAAAGAGGGCGAAACGGCGAAGATCCAGTACACGCTCCAACCCGAGGGTGCTACTGCCACCGTGACCTTTACCTCGCGCGACGAAAAGATCGCCACGGTAGACGCACAGGGTAACGTAAAGGGGATAAAAGCGGGCACGGTAAAGATCGACGTAACTACCGACGTTGCAGACGTAAAGGCTGAATGCAAGGTTACGGTGAAGGCAAAAGGCACTGATGTACAGGAGCTCTTCTTTGCGAACGTATACGTTATGCCTAATCCCTTTGATTCGCAGATCCGTATCGTGCTAAGCGGCGATGCTCGCGATATGTACTACGAGCTTATCAACGTGACAGGTAGCGTACTTCGCAAGGGTCATATCGAGTCGAGTGAAACGCAAATAGAGACTTCGGAACTCCTCTCTGGCATCTATCTCTTGCGTCTCTCCACCGATACGGGTCTTGTCAAGAGTTACCGACTTGTGAAAAAGTAGTCTTCTCATTTCTACTACTTTAGCGTTTGCATTAGGGGACGCCGCCAATCGCGGCGTCCCCTTTTTGCTTTCTCCCCGATCCTCCTTTACCCGCTTGTCGCCCGCACCGCCGTCCGCGTAGGCTCGCCTGCCCGATCCTCCTTTACCCGCTCGTCGCCCGCACGGGCCGTCCGCCCTTAGGACCCCGCACCGCCGTCCGCGTAGGACCGCTTGTCGCCCGCATGGGCCGCGCGCCCTTAGGACCCCGCATGGGTCGCGCGTCCTTAGCGCCGGACACATCACGATGCGTCCGTTCCCTGTAGGGGCGTAGCGTGCTACGCCCGCAATTCGGCACAACGTGCCGCCTGCCCGATCCTCCTTTACCCGCTCGTCGCCCGCACGAGCCGTCCGCCCTTAGGACCAAAATGCAGCATTTTTGTCTTTTGTAGGGGCGTAGCGTGCTACGCCCGCAACTCGGCACAACGTGCCGCCTGCCCGATCCTCCTTTACCCGCTTGTCGCCCGCACGGGCCGTCCGCCCTTAGGACTCCGCACCACCGTCCGCGTAGGATCGCCTGCCCGATCCTCCTTTACCCGCTTGTCGCCCGCATGGGCCGCGCGCCCTTAGCGCCGGACGCAACGTGATGCGTCCGTTCCCTGTAGGGGCATTGCATGCTACGCCCTCGCTGTAAGGCGGCACAAACCGATATAAATAATCAGGCACGGCGCGCCATTCGGCGCGAGTTGCGGGTTTAGCACGCTAAACCCCTACAGGGG
>CALHZE010000241.1 GCA_938040915.1 uncultured Bacteroidia bacterium
CTTCTCAAAGACGAATTGCGAGAGGTGGTGGAAAATGAGCAGTTTAAGGACTATTTGGATATTGCGAACGAGCTGCTGCAAGAGTATACGCCGGAGGTCGCGTTAGCCTCTCTTTTCCGGATGGCTTATAAGAATGACTTGGATGTCACGAGTTATCAGGAAATAAGAGGTTTTAAGGTTGAAAATCGGGGCACGACGCGTCTGTTTATTGCTTGTGGTAAGCGTGATGGTTATACCCCACGGAGTCTGACAGAATTTATTTGTGACGTCGCGCACGTACGGAGTCGCGATTTGGAGGATGTGTTGGTTTTAGAAGAGTTCTCTTTTGTCACGGTGAGTTATGAAAAGGGGAAGCAACTTTTGTCGGCTTTCTCTCAGGAGTTTACTATGGATGGTAAACCGATGCTTTCAAAGGCTAAGGAGCGAGGCGCTAAGGGGTTGGAAGATGGCGTTGTGAAACGCAAGAATAAGCGAAAGAAACAATAATATTCATATTATCGGGCGATGGAGTATATCGCAAAGACTTTACAAGGCTTGGAGTCAGTGCTCGCAGAAGAGTTGAAAGCCTTAGGAGCTCAAAACATCGAGCAGGAGTGTCGTTTGGTTCGTTTCGAAGGCGATCAGCGTCTTCTTTATTTAGCTAACTACCACTGTAGGACAGCGTTGCGTATACTCAAGCCACTGGCTCATTTTTCTGCACAAAATACCGACGAACTCTATGAGGAGGCGCTTCGTTTTGACTGGAGTTCGGTCATGGAGGTTACTCACCACTTCGCTATCGATAGTGTCGTGAATTCGGAGGCTTTCAAAGATTCGCGCTATGCAACATATCGCTTGAAGGATGCGATCGTAGACCAATTTCGTAGCCGCTATAACCGTCGCCCATTTGTAGATTCGGAACATCCGCAGGTTCGGATCAA
Source organism: uncultured Bacteroidia bacterium (assembly GCA_938040915.1). Classification (GTDB taxonomy): domain Bacteria; phylum Bacteroidota; class Bacteroidia; order Bacteroidales; family CAJPTX01; genus Bacteroides_D. Next base: position 921 of record CALHZE010000241.1, read on the forward strand.
TCTGCACATTCGAGAAGAGAGTTGTGATATACTGCTTGATTCGTCAGGTGATTCGTTGCATAAACGTGGCTATCGCGTGGCACAAGATGTCGCACCATTAAATGAGGTGCTTGCGGCTGGAATGATCTTGCACAGTGGCTGGAACGGGGAAGGGCCTTTTTTAGACCCTATGTGTGGGTCTGGGACGTTGCTAATAGAGGCGGCACTTATTGCGAATAAAATCGCTCCGGGGCTCTTTCGTCAGCACTTTGCTTTTGAGTTTTGGCCAGATTTTGACGCAGATCTTTTGGCAGAGATCGCCAATGACGACTCGCAGGAGTGTGAGAGTGATGTCTTGATTATGGGGACGGACATTTCGGGTAAGGCGTTGGAAAGTGCCGAGGCAAACATTCGTTCTGCAGGGTTACATAAACACATTTCCTTGAAAAAGGAGTCTATATTCGACTTGCAGCCCCCGATGATACCTGGGATTGTCGTAACGAATCCGCCGTATGGCGAACGTCTTAAACAGTTTCAGCTAGACCGTTTTTATACGCAACTTGGGGATGTCTTTAAGGCTCGCTATAATGGTTGGGACGTTTGGGTTCTTGCAGGCAATCGGGTTGCAATGAAGAATTTTGGGCTTCATCCCTCGCGAACTATTACGCTGTTTAATGGTCCCATTGAGTGTAAGTATCAGCGTTTTGAAATGTATGCGGGTAGTTTGAAAGACTCAACGCCCAACGAATAAGAGGAGATTTAGCTAGAGAGTGTGGTCATATCGTTGTTCCTTTGAAAGTCTATCTTTTTACACACCATTTCCCCTTTACGGAGGTCTCCGAGATTTTCTTGGCGGAGGAGTTGCGGTGTGCCGCGATATTGCCTAACGTGGAGCTGATTCTGATCCCCTTCAAGCGCGAAAGAAGTCTTTCCCTCTCGCTTCCTGCGAATGTAGTTGTCGATACTTCTATTATTAAGCGAGTGACGGCTTTTCGTCTGTGGAAGCTTTTCTTTTTCTTGTTTCGAGTCACATTTTGGCTCTTTCTTATTCAGGTTTTGTGGCGTTATGTGCTTCGTTTTCGTCGAGTACCTTATATTCTGTTGGCTCGCTATCTTCGGGCAGAATATGTGGCGGACTTTGTGGTAAACAAGGTAGCGAGTGGACAAGAGAACATATTGTATAGTTATTGGTTAGACGAGGCATTGGCAGGTTTTTCTTTAGCGAGGCGACGACGTAGAGAGTTAGTTTGCAACTTGTGTATTTCACGGGCACATGGTTATGATTTCCGTACTCCGAAAGCCTTGTTCCCCTTTCGTA
>CALHZE010000242.1 GCA_938040915.1 uncultured Bacteroidia bacterium
AAGTATGCCCTTTTTGTTCCATTGGCAGCCGCATTGCTGGTTCTCAGCAACATCGAAACAGTGGCAAGAGCGCAGAAAGTAAATAAAACAACTGCTGTTGAGAAAGAAAATTACGTAGAAAACGATTCTGTTTTTGATGTTTGTGAACATTTGCCTGACTTTCCCGGAGGGATTAAGGGATTAATGACATACCTCCAACAGAATGTAAAGTACCCTAAATCGGCAGAAAAGAAGAAAGAAGAAGGGGAGAAAGGGCAAACCATTGAGGTTGACGCTTCGAAGTATAACGTTTTCGCCTGTGTGAATTTTGCTACGGGCAAGGTCGAGACAATGACACCCGAAGACGCCAAGAATTCCGCAGCGTGGGATTTAGCTGTTTCCACTTTTTTCTTCAAGACCAACTCCGGCGACTCGGGACTCGGTAACGGAGGGGCTTACCTTACCAAGACCGAGGAAACCAAAGACATCAAGCTAGAGGACTATAAGACCCTCCCCACCGAAGAGCAGTGGGTGCTCGACAAGGAAAGCCTGTGGCAGTCTACGCCGAACAACGGAATGGATTACGGCGAGTTTTCCATGACCGGCATTAACCCCGCCCTCACCTCTCAGTTTGAGAATGTGAAAAACTATTTCTTTAGCAAAGTGACACATTTCGGGCTCTTTACGCGTTACGACATGCCCCCTAAGGAACGCATGGAAGAGGCCATCTTCTTCGTCCGTTGTGCCGACGGCAAGGTGGCGAAGTGTCGGGTGGCATACGCAAGCAAGGCTTACAATTACAAGATTACATACATTTACGACGTCAAGTAAACCCCGCACTTGTTCCAGTCTACCCCCCCTGTGTGTGTGCGCTAGGTCGGAACTGTCGTTATAAGCGCACCAAGGCACGGGCAGAGGCTGTAGAGAGTCTGTCCGTGTGTGTGCGTTTAGATAAAACCCTGATTGCTAGACTATGACGAAACTCTTTCTCTTGGCTCTTCTCCTCGCCCCGTTGGCGCTCTTTGCCCAACAGGAGCAAGCCCCACAGAGCGCAGTGCCACAAGACAGCACGCTGATGCGGCAGCTCGATATCGACGATGTGGTCGTAACCTCTGACCGCCAGTTGCGACCACTGCGTAACGTCCCCGTCATTACCCACGTGGTAAGACAAGAGGAGATACAGCGACTCAACCCCCGATCGATGCTCGACGTCATTCAGTTCGTCCTCCCTGGGATAGAATATTCCCTCCACGGCGGAGCGCAGGAACGGATGACCATCCAAGGGATGTCGTCAGACTATGTGCTCTTTCTCATTGATGGCGAGCGTATTACTAACGAGGGGAATAATACCGTCGACCTTAACCGCATTGACCCCAACAATATAGAGCGTATTGAGATTATAAAAGGGGCATCGTCATCGCTTTACGGCTCGAATGCCTTAGGAGGAGTGATAAATATTATTACCAAAGAGGCTAAAAAGGCTTTTGAGGGGAACTTAAGCTATCTTTACGACACGAGCTACAACTATAAAACCAATGTGGGAGTAGGGACAAAACTGCGCTGGGG
>CALHZE010000243.1 GCA_938040915.1 uncultured Bacteroidia bacterium
AACCGAATCCCACACGACACGCGCATCGCGATAACCGTGTTCGTTGTAGAAGGAGATGAGTTGCCCCAAATCGTCACGATATTTGTCTTCGATGTACTTAGCGGAGCGGAACGGATTCCACCACAGGCGGCGCTTGGTCTCCTTAAACCCCTTCTTACGCAACCGAGCATCGTCAAACGCCTGATTTCCTTCAAACGTAATCTCCTTCACCTGCACCTTCTTGCCTCTCTCTACCACAAAGGTGACTATCACCCGATTGACCGAGGTCGTATCCACCTCCTGCCTCACATTAACTTTGGCATTCCAATAGCCCTTCTCGTGGTAGTACTTGCGAATCATCCGCACCGCGGCATCGATGGTCGAGGCGGTTGCCTGTTGCCCGTTCTTAAAGTCGAGTTTATCTTTCAACTCGTCTCGCGCACTGCTCTTAACCCCTTCGTAACGTATATCAGAAACTCGCGGCTGTTCCTTAAGGTCGATCACGAGAGAGGCGTGCTCCCCCTCTACGTGCGCCACACGGATCTCAACACTGGAAAAGAGGTTCTCCCGACGAAGCTTTTTCACCGCCTTGGTGATGTCATTGCTCGGCAGCTCAATGGTGTCGCCCACGTGCAATCCTGTCATCTGGATCAGCAGATCAGTATCAAGGAACTGCACCCCCTCCACGCTAATTTGTTTGATGATATAGCGTTTCGGCGCACTATAGCTAAACGACGAGGACTCCTGCGCATAAAGCGACGGGGTCACACCCGCACACCACCACAAAGAGATGACGAGGAGGGCAATCCCCCAACGGCTTATTTTCGAAGCTAGGACTTTACTCATACTCTCGCCACGGCTTAAAATACTTTACGGGGCTCAAAGTTAATACAACGCATAGACTTAACGAAACCACACTATGTCTAGAGCCCACCGAAACGACGATCACGTCGTGCATACTCGGCGAGCGCCGCACGGAGATCCTCCCGCCGGAAGTCGGGCCAATAGATCGGCAAAAAGATCATCTCGGCATACGCCAACTGCCAGAGTAGGAAATTACTCAGCCGCTGCTCACCACTAGTGCGAATCACCAATTCGGGGTCAGGGAGGTCGCGCGTGTATAGGTGTGCCGCAAGCGAAGTCTCTGTAATTTCCGGACAAGGCATCCCCTCAGCCCTTGCCTGTGCTGCCTCGTGCAATATCGCGTTACAAGCGTGCACAATCTCCTGCCGCCCCCCATAGTTAAGCGCAAGGGTCAGCACCAAGCGATCAGACGCGGCACTCGCCTCCATCGCCCCGCGGAGTCCCTTGACCAAAGCGGCGGGGAGCTTCTCCCAATCCCCGATCACGTTGAAACGAACCCCCTGAGTTATCAACTCACGGATCTCCTTCTTTAGGGTCGACGAGAGAAGGTCGAGCAACATGGAGACCTCCGTCTTCGGTCGCTTCCAATTTTCTGTGCTAAAGGTGTAAAGGGTGAGATAACGCACCCCCGTTTCAAGACACTCTTCAACGCTCTCACGCACGGGACGAAGCCCATTCTGATGTCCGAAAGTGCGCTCTTTTCCCCGCTCTTTTGCCCACCGACCGTTGCCATCCATAATGATAGCCACGTGTTTTGGCACGGCATTTGGCATTGTGGCAATACTAGGTTCTGACATGGCTACCTGTAGGCTGCGCAGCGCTCGACTGCAAAGAAGACGCGATAGGCACACGTAACAGAGATCATCGACACCCAGTCACGATTGTGAATCCCCAAGGCGTTGTTGGTGTCTGGATAGTTCTGATATTTGTCACCCCCATCGGTAAAGAGCTTAAGGAAGCGAAGTTCGCCGGCTAGGGTCAGTCGACTCCCGAGCGCCACCTTCACCCCAGCCCCCATCGGGATGTAGATACTCGCCCCACCCCCACTAGCCGCCAACGTTCCGAGCCCAAAGGTGGCGTATGGGGCGATAAACTCATAGTTGTTACGGCGCGTAGCCATGATATTGACCACAAAGGGGAGGAGATGCACCTCAAGGTTCGCATCAAAAGCGATGAAGAAGTGATTAAACTCCTCAATACGCTTTCCCGAGGTAATGGGCAAGTAATAACGGTTGGGGTCATACTCTCCCGAGAAGTTACCGCCGAAGAGATTTAAGCGCGCCGCATAATACTTGTTGAATGCGAAACGCCCCAAGAACCCGAGGTTCACCCCCGCTTGTCTTGGGAAGGGAGAAAGATTGAGATCGCCCGTATAGCTGGTAATCCCTCCTCCGCCGCCAAGATCCCAACCGAGATTCCATTTCTCAGCACGTGCGGGCAAGATGAGCACTCCACACAGGAGACTCAAGACGATAAGACGCAAGACAAAAATCCGTTTCATTTGCTTACGTAGCTAACGGGTAGCACAGGGTTTTAGTATAAATAGCACACGCCTACTTACCGACTTGATAGGAGACGATCCGCGTGCCCTTGAAATAGAAATTGATAATCTCCTGTGCTTTTTTCCCCTCCTCAGCCATACGAATCGCCCCCTCTTGACACAACCCGATCCCGTGACCATAACCACGCCCCGAGAGGTGCACACTCGCCCCCTCAACCGCTACGTCAAACCACGCCGATTTGAGATTGAAATATTCCCGCAGGTCTCGGAACGGGACGGCTATCCCTCCTGGGAGCTCATACATTCCCTCACGCGTCTCCGAGCGATAGACATACCCCCGCATCGGGATGTGGCGGGTGTCTACCCCCTTCGAGTGAAGAAAACGCAACCAGTCGGTCAAGGGCAACGTTTTTTTCCACGCGGCGCCTCGCGACCGTCGACAATAGGGGTCGCGCACCGAGAGCAGATAGGGCGACTCTGTCAACCAGACGTCGCGCGCCGACGCGGTCTGCCCACCACAATTGGCGTGAAACACACTCGTGATGAGGTTTCCCTCGCCGTCGACCACCACCTGCCCCGCCGTGGCTTGTGTCGCTTGCTTTATCTCTGGGTAAGCGCTCGCGCTCCCTTTATAGGCTTGACAATGGACTTGGTCACAGAGGTTAAACCCCTCGTCGAGATGCTTTCCCCGATTGGCCATAAGGTAAGTGCGGATCAAGAGCGCCTGTGCCTTGTAAAGTTCCGGTTTCGCACGCCCGCCAACCTCGGCAAGCGCCACCCCAGCAATGTAATTTTCAGGGTCTACGAGGTTCAAACACATCACCCGACCAAAGTCAACAAAGAGACTCATATTGCCATCATACGTGCGGGGCGATCCCTTCGGCTGCAAGAGCGTCAACTCGATTTGTGCGTTAGGGTCGACATGCAACACCGCCAGATGATCGACTGGGGTGAGCGTCAAGCTATCGTGTCGAAAAGCGAGCATGCGCCCCTGACGTTGTACACGGAGGGGTACATCTACCGGTAAGGGGCGCATCTGCCCCCCCAAGAGGATTTTATACCCCGCAGTCAGGGGGCGAAGCTCCAAAATCTGGGTCGCACACGTGTCATAGAGCCCAATACTCACGCGCTGCGCCCAAACGCCCCCATGACCCCACAGCACGAAAAAGAGGAGGAACACTCCCCAAGGTCGTCCCCTAAACAAACGGAGTAAGGTGCTAGCGTGTGGTAGTTGCAAACTGATAAGGAAAGGTTAGGTTGTTTCTTTGGGCGGTATCTCAAGCCTCAGATTCCCATCCTCACGATATGGGCATTGCCTGTCTCTCGTGTCCTCGCGTTGCGCCCCGCAACACGAGGCGATGGAAGATAGAAGCCTCCTGCACCCGACTAACAGTGGGTTATTTTTTCTCATTTACCCTGACACAATTTCGCATACAGCGACTGCGCAATACGCTCCGCCGTACCCGCTCCCCCCATACAACGGCGCAAGGCGTCATAATCTTGTATGACACGCTCACGTTTTGCCCCCCTTGGTAAAATATCCCCCAGCGCCCGCACTATCTGTTGTGGCGTACAAGCCTCTTGAATCAGCTCTACCACCGCCTCGCGCTGCAAGACTAGGTTGACAAGGCTTATCCACTTGACCCGCACCAAACGACGCGCCAACCCGATCGATAGCGCATTCCCGCGATAGACCACCACTTGAGGCGTGCCCATGAGCCCCGTCTCCAAGGTTGCCGTCCCCGAGGTTACGACCGCCCCCACCGCGTTGTAAACCAACTCGTGGGTGTGATCCATCACAAGGCGTATATCGGGAAAGTCCTGCAATATCGCGCGATAAGCGGCTTGCGGAAGGGCAGACGTGCCCGCAACAACAAACTGGTAAGTGGCAAACGAGCTCGCGGCAACGCATAACCTCGGCAACAGTGCCTGCAACTCCTGCGGTCGACTCCCTGGTAGAAGGGCTACGATGGGGCGGTCGTCCAATCCCTGTTCGCTTCGGAAGCGCACTCTTTCCTCCGCAGCGGGCGAGTCGGGCAGCTCGTCTAAGAGCGGGTTACCAAAATACTCAGCAGCAACCCCTCGCGCGTGAAAAAACTCGAGCTC
>CALHZE010000244.1 GCA_938040915.1 uncultured Bacteroidia bacterium
ACCTCCTCTAACGTTACCGAGGCGCTCCGTAAAGAGTTTGAGACATTGGGGAAAGACCTCACGAGTTACCAACGGGAGCAGCTCGCCGCCGGCGAGACCGTTACCGCCGAATGGGGGGATGCCCTCGAGCTTCTCGTCCCTCTAGTCCTTGGGAGTAGCGACCGTCCCCTCCTACTCCGTTTTCACGTCGGGAAGAGCTTAGCTTATCGCTCGGTGTCGGCGCAAATTTTGCCTATCATTCTCGTTTCTTTCCTTTTGTCGGTGCTTTTTGTCATCCTACTCTTGCTCTTTATTGTCCGCTTGCTGCGCCCTTTGCGTCAACTTGCGCGGAGTATTGTCCAGATTGCGGGTGGCGACCTTGCCACGACCGCCCTTGCTGTGCAGAATGAAAGGGACGAGATTGGGCATATTGCCACTTCGTTTAATCGGATGTTAGAAACCCTACGCCCCATGTTCCGTTCGTTGCACGAACAAGCGTCGCTCCTTGACAATTCGAGTGCGCGGATTAACCTTTCTTCGGGGCACATCGCCGAGACGGCAAGTCACGGAGCGGCGGCAGCCGAGCAGATGCAGGCGCAGTGTTCCTCGGTCCTCGGTATCTGCAAGAACGACACTCAGGGCGTTGTTCTTGCCAAGGAGGAGGCCAACCAAGCGCGGCAAAATTTGCAGGAACTCGCGGCAAGCGTTAAAGACACCAACGACCGTTTGAAAGAGATTGTGGCGAGCGAAAATCTCCTCTCGGAGATAGCCGCCCAGACCAACATCCTCGCGCTAAATGCGGCCGTCGAAGCTGCTCGTGCTGGCGAGTCGGGCAAGGGCTTTGCTGTTGTCGCCGCCGAGGTGCGCAAGTTGGCTGAGCGTAGTGCCGAGGTGGTGAAAAAGATTAAGCTTTTGGGGACGAGCTCTATGACCGCCTCGGAGGCGACGGTGAGCGAGCTTGCCGCCCTCGAACAGGCGATGACCTCTATCAGTTCTCGCGTGCACGACCTTGGTGAAAATAGCGCACACATCACCGACTCGGTCGGACAAATCCTTGAGGCGATCTCTATGTTGAGCCGGCTCATCCAAGGAAATGCTGAGGCGTCGAATGCCCTTGCGCAAGAGAGCAAGGAGATCGTCGAGCGTGTCCAGCAGATGCGCGGCGACATCTCTTACTTCCGGATGTAGCCCCGACGCTGCCCGCAGAAATACACCGTCTATTCGCGTTTTCTCTGCTATCTTTACGTTGCTTTGTCGCAAGGCTTTCTTTCGCCTGTATCTCGCCTTACAACCGTGGTTTTAATGGGTTTTAGGTATGAAAAACAAGTCTATTCTTTTTCGCATGGGGTTGCTCGTCGGTGTGGGGACTGCCCTTATTATGCTGGTCTTGGTTTTGCTCCCTTTCCAACAACTCAGAGACGCCGAGTATGACCGACTGATTCGCAACGTGGAGGAAGCCTCGTTTAACCTTCTTGAGCGCATCGGGGATGACCTTCAGCAAGGGGTAGACTTCACCAAAAGCACCGCCGATCTCTTCGCTGGCGACGTCTCGCTTTCGCGCGAACAGGTCATTCAGATGCTCGAAAACTCCGTGGAGCATTACCCCTTTGTCATCGGCATCGGCTTGGTTTATGAGCCTAATGCCTTTGATGGCAAAGACTCCCTCTTCAAGGGTGGTATCCGCGGTAGTGGCTGGCAGGGGCGCTTCCTGCCCTTTGTTGCTAAAGATGCTAACGGCAAGGGGTGTTATAGCGACACTACCCATACGCACCTTTTTAATGCTTGGTATTCAGAGCCTAAGCGTACGCTCAAAGCGTTCTTGAACGAGCCCTACATGCTCGATATTCTCGACCGAAAGAATGTGAGTATCACTAGTTTTGCCGAGCCTATTGTCAAGGATGGTCGCTTTGCTGGCGTCTGTGAGATAGACATCGAGCTCGACCGCATCCTCGCGTGGGTGCGGGAGGAGCGCGCCCTCGATGGGCTTGCAACCATCTCCCTCTACTCTACGGCGGGGAAGCTCCTTGCTGCCACGGAGACCGAAGGAGTAGCAGAAACGTTTTCGTGGGAGGCGCTCACTCCCCATGAGATACAGGCGCTCAAAAACCGCCAACGTATCTTTCATCAAGAGGGGGATCACGTTAGCTACATTGCGCCGTTCTATATGAGCTCGTGCGAGCAGCCCGTGATTCTTAGCGTAGACTTTGATCGGGGGCACGTTATGGCGGCGGTCTACCGGCAAATGCTCGTGAGCATCATCTTGGGGGTGCTCCTCTCGGCAGTCTTGATTGGGCTTGTTATTTTCATTTTGCGCCGTTTGCTACGACCGATTCACGTTGTGGCGGAACGCATTGGGGAGATTGCCCACGGTAACCTGATTCTAGAGCCTACGGGCTACGAACGGCGTAACGACGAGCTTGGGCGGATGGCTAAGAATTTCTATGGGATGGTGGGGCGTCTGCGGGGGGTGGTGCGTTCGATAGCCTCGTCGACCCATGCCTTGGCGGGCGATAGCCAGAACATTAGCTCATTTTCGCAAAGCATTGCTAAGGGGGCGCGCGGGAGTGCCGCCTCGACAGAGGAGGTGCAGGCGCAGTGTAACAGTGTGGTGGAAGTTTGCCAAAACGACGTTGATATGGCGAGGCAAGCCACTAACGAGATCGCCGAGGCGCGGGATACGCTTAACAAGTTGCTGCAAAACGTTGAGGACACCAATGCGACCCTTGCCGAGATTGTCAAGCGAGAGCTACAACTGGCCAATATCGCCTCGCAAACGGGTATCCTTGCGCTGAATGCTGCCGTAGAGGCTGCCCGTGCCGACGATGCAGGCAAAGGCTTTTCTGTGGTGGCTACCGAGGTGCGTCGCTTAGCAGAACGAAGCACCGAGATTGTCAATGGGATTCAGAAGCTCCGTGCCAACTCTGCCAAAGTTTCGGGCAATAGCCTTAAGGAGCTCCAGGAGCTCGAGCGTGTTATGGCGGGCATTATTGACAATATGGGGCGTCTAAACAAGAATAGCCAGCTCATCACCGACGCCGTGCAGCAGATTGATGATGCCATTAGTAGCCTTAGCACCACCTCGCAACAGAATGCCGCTGCGGCGGATAGTCTAGCGGTTGACGGCCGCGCCATCGTCGACCACGTCGGCGAGCTTAATGCCGAGGTCGCTAATTTCCGAGTAGATTAACTTGACTCACCTCACTACGCTGATGGAGAAACTGACCTTTTCGCTCAATGGATCGGAGTATGTCGAGCTTACGGGGCTACTCAAATATATGGGTTTAGCTGCCAATGGAGCGGAGGCACAGCTCCTTGTGACAGAGGGGCGTGTGTGGCGCGCAGGCGTGGTCGAGCTGCGTAAGCGAGCCAAATTGCGCCTTGGCGACACGATTGTCGTAGGCGACGTTACCGTTGAGGTGGTGGCATAGGGGGGAGGGCTCTTAGGTAGCCACTCACGATGGGCGCGTCTGCCATGTGGTTGTTGGGGAAGTCGCGCAGGCGTCGCTAAGAGTCGTTTTATTCAAACGAATGACCTGCTGTCCGCCACGTTGCGACGAAGGGAAGGGCGGCGGCGGGACAATCCTTAAACATATTGAACATATTGGCTACGTTCCCCACAGCCCATGTCTCTAACGATTGCTCAAAAGCAAGACACCCCGCAAACATCATACCCATTTTGGTCACCTTGCCCACATTCCACGTCGTTAAAGGTTGGTTGAAAAGACGACAGTTGTGAAAGAGACACGTCATGTCCTCTACTTGGCTCACATCCCACCCCGCGAGTGGTTGGTTAAATGCCTCGCAGTTTTGAAAGAGGTAGTTCATCTTTGTGACCTTGCTCACATCCCACTGTTCCAAGGGCTGGTTGAAGAGCTGACACATTTCAAACATATGACTCATGTCGGTTACTGCCCCTATTTTCCACGCGCCGAGTGGCTGATTAAAGAGCACACACCCTGTGAACAGAAAGCTCATGTCGGTGACGTGGCTCACGTCCCATTTCTCTAGCGGGGCATTCAACTTTTCACACCCTTCAAATGCCCCTGCGAGGCTGGTCACGAGCCGCAGGTCGGGCGTGTCTATCCCCGAGGCAAACTGCATATTACTGCAATAGGCAAAGGAGAGCTGTCGCCACGCCACGTCGCCAAACTGCACGACCTCTAGCAAGTCGGGGGTAAAGAGACGTGCCGATGGGAATGACATGGAGAGCCCCTCGACGCCCTCGGGACCCGCCTCGACGACATACGTCCCTGCCGCAGGAG
>CALHZE010000245.1 GCA_938040915.1 uncultured Bacteroidia bacterium
GGGAAATGGGTTGTGGGTTGACGGACGGTTGCTCTTGCAAGTGGTGACGCACTCGGATGTGCAGAATCCGACCGAGGGGCGTAGGCTCTTTGAGCGTGTGCAACAGGCTACGGGGGCGCGTCCGGTGGCGATCGTCCTTTGTGACAGCACAATGCCTCACACTGACCCCTATCTTCTCCTGTGGCTTATGTGTGCCAACACTGCTCCCAAGCGAGACATTTGGTGTTTGGATGAGGCGGGGTGTGACTTCCTTATAGACGCTCGTGCGAAACGGGGGGGCGATCGACCATGGCCAGCGGTCGCCGCGAGTCGCTTGCAAACGCAGCAGCTTGTTGCGGCACGTTGGGCAGAATACGGGCTGGGAGGGAGTGTGCCACCTAGTCCATCAGAGAAGTTTCAATAATCCCGACGGAGCGCGCGAAAGATGCTGAGGAGATGGATCGCGGTTGTGCTGGGTTGTCTGGCATTCTGGTGCGCTGAGGGAGTGTGTGCTCAGGTGCGTGATACGAGCATTACGGTCAACTTTTATGGGGTTGATGAGGGGTTGCCGAGCCCAGACGTGAGCTCCATTTACCGCGACTCGTTTGGTTTTATGTGGATAGGCACGGCGGGCGGGGGGCTTTCCTATTTCGACGCAATGAGTTTTCACAACTACTACCCCAACGCCCGAATCTCCGATTCGTTGGCTGATGGTGATATTGTAGGCATTACGGAAGACCAAGCCCATAACCTCGTGATTGCTACGCAGGGGGGCGTGTCATACTACGATCGCTCGGCGATGCGTTTCCAAAATCATGACATCGATTACCAAACCCTAGATAGCACCCAGTATAGTGGCGTGTTAGCCATTTACGTAGACCGAAAAGATCAGTGCTGGGTGTTGACTTATCGGGGGTTAGGGAATATTGATCCGCGGAACGGGAATATTTACTATTACGACTTCCCCTACCCCCTCGGTCCAGAGCCTGACTACCCGAATGCGCAGATTAAAGAGGATAGGGAGGGGAATCTGTGGCTGCTCGTCAGTGCTAGGCTTTTCAGTTTTAACCCCATTACGGGTAACTATGCCTCGTTGTCGCAATCTTCTTACGAGGTCGGTACCAAAGTCCCCGATAGGGTTACGGGCTTTGCGTTTGACAAGCAGAATCGGCTTTGTGTGTCGAGCCCGAGCAAAATCTATGTCTATCGCGATGCGATCAATCTCCCGTTCGTTTACCCCGCGCCGTTTTTGACCCCCAGTAACCCAGTGACGATCGAGGCGTTTTGGCTTGACGGAGATGACCAGTGGTGGGTTTTGAGTCGCGGTCAACTCTATTTCATCGAAGAGGGGGGGGCGGTCTGGCAACGTTATAAGCACATCTATACGACCACCGAGAAGTTGGGGATGGTCGCCAATGCGGGGATGGAATTTAATCATTCGCACCTTTTCTTTTTTCCTATAGACGGCGGTTTTGCGGTATGGGATCTTAAGCCCTCCTTTTTCACTCAGACTATGTCGCGCCTCAACTGTCGCTCTAAACTACACAATAAGAGTGTGACCGCCATCTATACGCGTGAAGACAAGGGGGTGTGGATAGGCACGAGCAATGGGGAAATTTTGCACTTTGACCGTGGGACAGACACCGTCGTGAGTTTCACAGATTTGCAGGCAAATCTGTTTCGTGAACACCGTTCGTATGTTAATGCCTTTTATCGCTTCTCTTCGGGCGAGCTTGTAGCGGGCACGAGTGAGGGGCTTCTCTATCTTGATCCGCAGCAAGACCTGTGGACAAGACGTTTCCCCTCGCCGTGGTTGTGGAACTTGGCGGGCTTTTTGGGTGGGAAGAACATTAACAAA
>CALHZE010000246.1 GCA_938040915.1 uncultured Bacteroidia bacterium
CCCCCGCGTGCCCCCCCTTCTGGGCTCGCTCAAGAAGCCGACACCCCGCCACCGAGTCGCGAATCTCTAGATAGGTCATCCCCGCACGACGCAAAAGCGCCGTGTCTTGTGGGCGATGCGTGAGCGCCTCTTGATAGTCGACGAGCGCCTGACGATACTCCCCCTGTATGGCAAGCACATCCCCACGCAAACACAGAACCTCCCACTCCTGCGCCGTGGAAGCCAACGGATGCAATCGAGCCAACATATTGAGAGACTGCGTATACTGCTTGTTACGAAAAGCCGCAATCGCCGCACAACGCAACATCGCCGTGTCTTGTGGGTAATACCCCAAGTAACGCTGTGCCGTAGCGTATGCAACAGGCAACCGACCTATCTCCAACTGCGTCCACGCAAGCTGAGGCAACAGCGCGGGGTTATGAGGGTCGCGCTTCTGATACTCAAGGAGCTTCACCTCCGCCTGTCGCTTGTAACCGAGCGCTAACATGAGGCGTGTGCGAAGCACCCCATAACGGATATCTCTCGGTCGCGCATCCGTCGCCACCTCCGCGGTCAAAAGAGCGCTTTTCAAATCCCGAATCCCCTCTAATGCCAATGCCCGAAGATAGGCATACTCTGGACGCTTGGCAAGACGAGTATATGAATTGTCAAGTTCGTCTAAGAGGTGATGCCAATCACCTTTATAGGCAAGATATTCCAAATGATTGAGCCCCTGTTGCTCTGGCGTATACCAGTTCTCCTTCCACAGCGCTTCCCACGCTGGCGTGGCTTGACAAGGGCGGAGCAAGGTATCGCGCTGCAGCTCCTGCTCAGAGCGTTTCACCTTAGCGGCAAGATATTCTTTCAGAGCCCGAACGCCCTCTTCGTGATGCTCTGTCGCACACCCCACCTCCGCACGCACGAGGGCATACTCCGCTGTTTTCAAGGGGTATTGCGCCAAACGCGCCTGTGCCGAGTCTGACAAGCGGAGCGCCAGATAGCCCACGACCGCACCCTGCAAATAGGCAACGTCTGCCTTACGGGTTAACAACGAGTCAAAGACTTGCACCGCCGCCTTATGCCAGCCACGCGCTTGCCATGCCACTGCTCTATAATACGCCTCAGGAAAGACCGTGAGTTGCCCAAAAAGCTCGCCACAAGAGCACAACAACAACAAAACGAGCCCGAGCCGCCCGTAACGATTGCGATTAGAAATCATATTTTGCAACACTCCCATAAGCGGGGAGGTAGCTAAAGACATCGTTATCAAAGGTCACCCCGCGAAGCATCCTTGCACAAAGGTCTATCCCCCCATGCGCAAAGAGACAAATGCGCTGGTAATGGGCACGCTGCTCTTCGATAAACGCTGAGAGTCGCGCCTGCATATCGAGGAACGATTCGCCGCCCGGCGTACGCGCTTCTACCTGATGAGCAAACCAATAACGCACCTCGGGGGAATGGTTCTCATAAATAAACGTCCATTCCCATTCCCCGAAATAGAGCTCTTTCAGGCGGTCATCGCGCCGCGCGTCTGGGTAACCACAATAACTAGCCAAACGGACACAGCGCGTAAAAGGGCTTGTAAAAACTGCCTCAAAGGTCAACGACGCAAGACGCTCTTTTACCGCCTCGGCTTCTTGCTCAAAAGACGCCTCGCGTACGGGGACATCCGTCTGCCCATAACAGATTTGATAGGGGACGTCAACCGACGTGTGCCGCACAATATAGACCTCCATGCTCTCTTCCTCCTAGGGTGCGTTAGTCCTCTATTTGAAAGAAGGAGACCTGCTCGGTGAGCTGATCGGTCTGCTTTACCAACGCCGATACATGCTCGGCGAGTTGTTGGCTCTGGTGCGCATTCTCTTGCGAGGCTTTGCTGAGCTCCTGCACGGCGTCGTTAATCTGGTTTGCCCCGACAGCCATCTGTTGGCTCACACTACGCCCGCCGGCAGCCATTTCGGCTGATTTAGAGAGCTCTGGGGCAAGCGAAACGATTTGCTGCGCGGTCTTTTCATTGGCTCGTAGCGCCTCAGTGGCATAACGCACGACCTCCGAAGCTGTCGTGCCACTTCGTTCCGCCAATTTCCGCACCTCCGTAGCCACAACGGCAAAACCGCGCCCGTGCTCGCCGGCACGTGCTGCTTCTACCGCCGCATTCAAAGCAAGGATGTTGGTCTGTTGAGCCAATTCGCTCACGACGTTGATACGCGCAGCGATATTTCGCACAGCCTCTACACTCGCCTTCCCATCCACGGCAAGAGAATCAAAGACCTCTTTACTCTGCCCCATGATCGCCTCGGCTTGTTGTGCCAATTCTGCGTTATTGTCGATACTGGCAGTAATTTCCTCCACCGCATTCGAGACGTTTTCCATCCCCTCGGCTTGCGCACTAGAGTTACGCTGAATCGTGTCGACCGTCAGGTCAAGCGCCTTGGTAGCATCCTGTATCGCGCCAGACACGCCTGCCACCGAATGGAGTATCCCCGCAAAGCGTTCGCGCAACATGAGCAACGAACGGAAGAGAACCCCCATCTCATCATGCCGTAACGCATAGTGTTGATAAGCGTCCATCCGTTGGAACTTGCCCGTAGACATAGCCTCCACCAGTTTCGAGATGATCTGGAGCGGCACTGACTGTAGGCGCACAATCCAGTTAATCGTAAAATAGGCAATAACACAAACCCCAACAAACATCAGCGCCACGAGCCAGTAAAGGAAGTTGGTTTGCTCGGTCTTTGCCACTTGCGAAGAGGCGAGCTGCTCGGTGTAGTAGTTGAGCAGGGTGGTCGACGTCATTCGCAACGCCTCACACTTTTCCACCCGCTGTTGGTGAATCGTCATAAGTTGCACGTGGGCTTGACTTAGGTTTTGCAACTCTTTTGCGATCTCATTTTGCCCCACCGTGCTAGCGCGATCGGCAAGGGTTGCGAGGGTAGCGGCAATAGCCTTGCTCTCTTCGCTTTTTTGCACGAGCGCTTCCTTCTCGGTCCGTACACGCCCCATGACATCCGCAAGGCGGAGCTTGAACTCTAGGAGCTCGATCGTCTTAGGAAGTCCCGCGAGGATGCCGTCAATGTGCGAGAGCGCCTCATCAATGGTGCGGCTCTGTTGTCCGATCCCCTTCCACGCTCGTTCTATTTCATCGCCCAAAGCGGGGACTTCTCTCATCTTAGCGAGCGAGACGCTTAACCCCGCGCTATACTCCGTGCCGCGTAGCTGCTCCTCGAGTTCTCCCGCCACTTTCGTGAAGGTCTCAATACTCTTTTGCGCCGTCTGATAACGTGCTTGTGCCGTCACGGGGTCATTGACATCGGCTAGCAGGAGAATGGCATATTCGTTTACCGCCGCCATCCCGACGTCAATCCGGCTGCGCGCATCTTGTAAGAATGCGAAACGATGTATGAGGTAGAAAGTAAAGATAACCCCGAGCAGGATACACCCTACCCCAAAAAAGTTGTTGAAATAGAGTTTGCGGCGCAACGGCCAGTTTGCGAAACGCATGGCGTAATTTGAGTTATTCGAAGATGAGAGAGAAGATCACAATTTGAGAGGTCAGACTCTTAATCGCCGTGTTATAGTGTTCCTTACCTTCGGCGGCGTCAGGGGCTAAGACATTTTGAAAGCCCCCCGACCACTTGACCTCAGGCGCCATCTTAAAGTAAGTGAAGTAGAGCTCAAAACCCAAGCCGATCTCATAAGCCATGTCAAACTTGTTGAGACGGATGAACTGGTTGTTCTCAATCTTGAGTTTCTTGAAAGCTGCCATATCGGCGCGGAAGTTAACTCCTCCACAGACGTAGGGGCGGATATTGGAGTGGCGCGGCACGGCATAGACAAAAAGCAGCGGCATCTCGATATACGACGACTCGATCTGCATCCGGATATCCTCCTCGCCATAGAGCCCCTTTCGCCCAACGTTGTAAAAGGTGACGTCGCGTTGACCGAAGCAAATCCCCGGTAGGAGGCGGATGTGCATGTCGTTGTTGATCCGAAATCTGACGAGGGCATTGACGTTAAACCCTGGGTGAACCTTGTCAACGTTGCCCCAAAAGCGGGTCGAGTCGTCATAGCGCGGCGGCTGGACGAGTTGTCCTGAGTTGAGAATGCGGAAGTCCATAGCGTTGAGCCCGATCCCAATGCCAAAGCGGAGGAAGCGTTCCTCATTACGCGGGCGATTGAGCACCGTCCGCCCCCCCTGTGCCCTAAGGGGCGTCAGTGCCCCGACACCAAGCACCTCAACCACCACGAGGAAGAGGAACAACGCTAGACGCCGCGCACGGCGCATAAGAACATTCTTGTCGTACACTTCGGTTATTCGCTATCACACTCGGGGGGCTCGCCCATCGCTCGCCTCTCCCCGTCGCTCCTTAGAAACGCAAAATCCAGCCGGTTTATTGCTACGCGACGAGTCCGCAGGAAGGTTGTATCTACAACATCCGTTCCAAGATTCGATGCCCCGCCCGTCTGCGTATGCCCCACGCGAGACACCTACTTACAACTCAAACGAGAGTTTCAAGACCTTGTAGACGCGATGGTTGTGATCCTTGAGCGGGAGGTAAAACTCCAAGACCGAGATGTCTGTATCCCCAATATGCTGATGCATCTCAATACGGCGACTCTTGCCGGAGCGCACCTCGTTCCAGAAGGTCTCAAAGCGTCGCCGATCCCACCCAGGGATCTCACACCCGTCAGAGAAGTGCGTCTGAACAATCTGCGAACGCGTCACTTGGAGACGCTCTAGGTAATTGGCACTGGCGTTAATCGCAAAGCCATCAAGGTTATACTCCACATAGTAGAGATTTGCCGATAACGCCACAAAAAGACTCTCGTTCTCCTCTCGCTTGCGATCGGCTTCCTCTTGAGTCGCTTTCAACTCTTCGAGGTTTTGACGCAACTCCTCGTCTTGTGCCTTAAGCTCCTCGGCTTGCTCTTGCGATTGGGCTAAAAGCTGCGCCGTATTCATCCCCACCTGTACGGTAAAGAGACTCGCTGCGACGTAGACCGAAAGGTTGTTCAAAAAGTCTATCACATAAGCGGGGAAGGGCTTAAACGAAGCAAGCTCTAAGACCGCAATAGCTTCCCCCTCGTGAAGCATAGGGACAATCAAAATGCACTTGGGGGGCGCTTGACCCACCCCCGCCATGATCGCGGAGAAGTCGTCAGGGATCTCAGTCAAGTAGATATGCGTTTTCTCCATAGCACACGAACCGATGAGCCCCTCGCCATATTTGAACTTCCCATGAAGGAAACGCTTCTCACCCCACGCATACGACACCTTGAGAAGGTATTCGTCTGACTGGCGACGCTGGTGACGCTCGTCGTCGCGGAGGTAGAGCGTCCCCATTTCCGCGTGTACATAGTGTGCGATACTGAAGAGGAAGTTCTCACACAGCATATCTAGGTTGTTTGAGTTCTCGCGCAAAAGCTTACTAAACTCAGCCAACCCACGGTTGACCCACGCACGATTCTCATTCTCAGCCTCACGGTTTTGCTCGTCTTCTTTAGCAGCACGGAGACTGTCGCGCATAGAGATAAGCGATTTACCGAGCGAGTCTTTCGGCCCCAAGAGCGTGATGTCATGGGAGAGGTCGCCACTCCCGATACTCCGCGCCAAAGCATCCATCCGGCGCAGTCCATTTAACAGGCGGTTCATCGCCACGCTCATCCACTCGAGCTCGTCGCCCGAACGGATATTAAGCTCAGCGTCTGACTCTAGATCGCCTTGGGCAAGGATATTGAGTTTCTCGGTCATAAGGAGTATCGGGCGCGAAATGTGGAGCGAGATCCACCAAAGGGCAATAATGAGGAGGAACGTCCCCAGCAGCCCCGCAAAAATCGCCACCTTGAGACTCTCGTCTGCACTGTGGGTAATGACCCCAAGGGGAACGCAGATCCCCATCCCCCAATGCGAATTTGCGCCATTGACAGAAATGGGCGAGATGTAGACATAGTAGTCTAGACTCGAAAGCGAGTCCTGGTAGACAAAGGTCGAAGAAAGCCCCTTCCGTAGCCGTTCCTCAAGGTTCTCGTTTTGGGCGACAATGCCAAAGAGGTCATAGATGCTCTTGTTAAGCATCGAGTCGCTGGGGTGAGAGGCAATACGCGCCTTCCCTGAAAGAAGGAAGGGTATGCTCCCCTCAAAGGGCTTTATGTCCTTAATGAAGTCTTGTAACCAACGCAAAGAGATGTCTAAACCGATAAGCCCCGCGTAACGGGCATTCTTTTGCAGCGGGGCGCCGACCGTGGTCATCATGATCCCCCCCCCGCCTTCGTTGCCTTGGGTCATGGTGTCGAGGTAGGGGTCCCAGATGTCTGCCACGTTACGTTGCTTGATGGTCGCATAGGGACCGAAGTCGCCATCCATCGAAAGTTCTAAGACCTCGGTAACGAACTTGTTATTCTCGTCTAAGTTGAGCGATCGGGTCAGACGCCCGTAATCTTTGGTATAGCCAGGGACAAAAGCCGCATACTCATAACAATCCCAAAAGCCCGTTACCTCACGGTGCTGCTTATAAACCTCTTGCAACATCTGTAAGTGAAGGGGTTTCCAGACCGCAGAATCCATCTCATAGAAGTTGCCA
This sequence comes from uncultured Bacteroidia bacterium, assembly GCA_938040915.1. Taxonomy (GTDB): domain Bacteria; phylum Bacteroidota; class Bacteroidia; order Bacteroidales; family CAJPTX01; genus Bacteroides_D. Next base: position 6,561 of record CALHZE010000246.1, read on the forward strand.
AAGGCGCTGGCTAAGGTGCGCGCGGTCGCCAAGTACTCTTCAAACTGACAACGTACCTCAAAAGCCGCCCGCTCGACACTCAACTTCACCTTCGCATACGCTTCTTCCTTGAGCGTGAAAGAGGTCTTGTTGACGATGTAGCTAATCGAGATGACGTAGATCACCAGCGAAACAGAGAGTACCAAGAGGACGATCTTGTTCCGAATATTGATATGAAAGCGCATGACGTCGTCTGGTTAAGGTCTTACAAAGGTACTCATAGAAATATCGTTTGAAGGGCACGCGAGATATGAAGGCGGATGGTTGAGAAATTATACAGGTAGCGCGCCACTTCGCCATAAGATTTAATAGCCCCTAGGATGAAACAGGGAGAGTATTGGCAATTGATCTGCAAGACGACCGAGCTCGCATGCGTAAAGTGCAAATCTTCGTCGTTAGCGCGACGTTTGCCAATGTAGTAGGAAAGCCCCGGCACCACAGGGGCGGCAAGGACAAGGCTCTTGCCAGGCGAGGTGTCGAGGAAGGCGCTGGTCACGACCTCGCCCCGCAGGGTGGTCGTCAATGGGGTTATGTGGAAGTCTATCGCGGGGTGAGACTCGCTCATATATTGGCGGAAGTTGACCTGATCGACGGGCGGCTTATCGTTCTCCAAAAGACGCCCGCCCTGTTCCTTAGCAAAGTCGTGTGGCGGGATGACCGTGCAACTGTTGACATTAAAGCTAGACACGGGGAACTTAAAATGCACTTTCTCCAAATCGGGTTCGAACGGATTAAGGACGTCAAACCATGCCTTAAGGTCGTCATGGAGCGCACAGTGGAGCACCACCGCGCGTTCGGGGTAAAACTCGCCGGTAGAGCCGTCTACCACGACCGACTCGCGCATCTCGTCTTTGCCGCATTCTGAACCCGCAACCCACCCAATGATAGGCGTTTCGCCTTGGAGCGGGACAGTCGTCATATAGACGCCATAGCCCAAGTGTACCGAGCTAAAAGCTGGGATGGCAATGATAGAGAAACCATTGGGGTAGGTGTCGCGCTCTATACTCTCAAAGTTAAACGACTGGTAAGAGTTGATATGCACGCTCCGCACCCACTCCGTTAGGTCGTTGACTTGGATGCAGAGGGGCTCACCGTCGGGGTCATACTCGATGGGGAACTTGTCAGAGATCCCCCCAATCCAATAGCCCGTGGGAAGGAGGGCGAGGACGTCGTCTAGCGCCGTTAAGATCAGTACGTGTTCGTTACAGATGAGTTCCGTAACCTCGCGGACGGTGTAATAAACGCGCTGTTGCATGCTCCTCTCTTTTCTCTGGTGGCTTTGTAACAAAGGTAGAGAATGTTAGAAAAAAAAGGCAGGGCGCTGTAAATAGAGGGGCTTACTCATCCTCCCACGTAATCGTGGGCTTCTCCTTTTTGGGGTCTGTCTTTGGGGCGAGCGTTGTGGGCTTTGGCGAGGGTGTCGCGGGGGCTCGCTGGGTACTATCGACCTCCTCCCACTCGATCCGGTAGCGTTGCTCTTTGGCGGGCTCTTTGGGGTGACGCACCGAGTCGGTGGAGCGACGGAGGTGAAACTCCTCATCAAAGAGGTCGCGTAGCTCCTCCTTTTCTTGCGCGACTCGCTCGCGATAGCGGTCGGCAAGAGCCTTGCGGTCATAAGAGACGTGGACGCCCGTCGAGTCGCCCTGTAAGAGCAAATAGAGCACCCCGCCGTCTTTCCCCTCCTCCTGATAACTATCTTCGTCTAGCGTGCGCGACTTAGCGCGGAGGCGGTGAAAAAGAAGGTCTGAGAGCGAGAGCTGTAGACGATACTGAAAGTGCGAATCGAGATAGTGCTCCCCTTGTAAGCGCAACGAGAGTGCCGACGAGTTGATCGTCATCTGTGGCACAGCAATCTTCTGCTGCAGCACCGAGATGTCATTGCTAAGCGTAGAAAAACGGATGTGGCGGAGCTCGTCAAGGTTGATAAACGTAGAAAGCGCCTCGAGCCCATCCACCTCGTTGAGCTCGCCATTGTAGACCGTGACATGGGTGCGTAACTGTAGGTCTGGAAAGTAGGGTTTGCCATGGAAAAAAGGCAAGTGAAGGGCAATATTGCCCGAGAGCAGCCCAGAGAGGTTACGGTGACCGAAATTCTTGAGTCCGAAGTCATCGTAACGAAGAAAGAGCTCGCGCAGATCGAGACGATCGGGGTAGAGGTTGGCGCGCAACAAGTCGACATCTGCACTCTCTGGCAAGAAGGAGAGCTCGCCGCGCAGGCGTCCGCCCAAAAGATGCGCTTTTTGCAAATCAAGCTGTATGCGAGCCTTAGAGGCAAAGACGTGAGCCTGTACCGAGTCTAACAACGCGCCACGATAGGTGCAGGACGAAAGGAGCAAGTCGCCACGGAAACTGCCAAGGGTTGCCCACGGGTCAGCCTCGGGCGTCGCCGTGCTGTCTTGCGGTGGCGCGTCAGGATTCCAGACCGGAAGCCCTTCGCTCGGGATGTTCCAGTTCGCAATACTCGCGTTGACCGTCCACTGCGGGGGCGGTCCCTTGCGGAAGAGGGAAAGCACATTCTGCACATTGACCCCGAGATCAAAGCGTGCCTCGTTCCATTCGCCACTGATGGCACCCTTGATAAGGTCTTCGTTGTTGATGGTCACAGCTCCACTGACGTGCGAAAAAAGCTGATGCGGGTTCGGGCGGAGGCGGTCTATGCTAAAGTCGATATCGAGGCGGAGCTTGGGGTTAATGAGCGTTTCTGGGGTAATATGGGCAAGGTCTTGGAGCGAAGTCACACACTCGCCCGAGCCCCGCAAAAAAGAATAGCGCTCGATGTAAGGGGCAAGGATGGGGAGCATCACCTCGTTGTTAACCCACGCAAAGTCTACTTGCGCATAAAGATGCGGGTGATCGAGATTGGTCATACGCAACTTGCCCGCGAGGGTCGAGTTTTTCCGCCCGAGCTCACAGCGCGTAATATCTAGGCGCGTCGAGGCGCGCGAGGCGTCGTTCCCATTAGAGAAATGCCCTTGAAAGACCTTAAGGGTGTAGCTCTCGTCGGCGTAGGTTAGGGCAAGGCGTTCGCCCCAGATATCCATATCGAGCCCGAGGCGTCCGTTAGTGAGCCCTTTCATCCGCAACTCTGCGTTGAGCTCGCCCTTAAGGGAGATGGTGGAGGGGAGTTGCCACTTGTACTGAGAGGCAAAAGCGAGCAGGGTGCGCAGGTCGAGGTGTGAGCCGCGTACGCGCCACTCGGTCTCTCTCGTCTTAAAGTGGAGAAAGCCCGCCACCTCTAGCTCGTTACGATCGAGACGGAGGTAGGTCTGTTGTGTCTCAAGGCGGTCGTTCTCAATTTGGAAGGCGCTCCCCAATTCAAAATGTTGCTTTTGAGCAAAGATAAAGTCGCCTTGCCGCGCACTCTCGACAAGCCCCTCGGCGCTGACTCGGAAGTAGGAGTTGCCGCCCTGTAGGGTAAACTTCGCTTTGAGGTCTGGCAAGATGAGGCGTCCCTGCAAGAGCGCTTGCTCGTCGTGTAGCTGAGCGACCATCTGGTCAAGTCGGAACTCTTGGATGTCGAGAGCTATGGGGCGGTCGCTCGCCTCGGTCTCTGAGGTAGGTCTTAAGAGGTCATAGTTGCGCTCTCCGGCGCGGCTGTGACGCAAACTGAGGTAGCCGTGGACAATGCGGAACGACTCCACGCGACCGTGTCCCCTGAGTAAATCAAAGGGGTTAAGGGTAAGAAAGACGCTCTGTGCAACCAAGAGGGTATCGCTTTGCCCAAAGACCTCAGGATGCGCCGAGGGGATGGTCACATCGCGCAAGTGAAGCGAAGCGTGCGGGAAGTTGGCAAAGAATGTGAACTCGACCCCCGAGGTGGCGACCGGCACACAGAGCGCCTCGTTGAGGGTAATAAGGCTCTGCTCCACGATGTATGCCCCCCATTTCCTTTCAAAGAAATAGAGCAAGGCTAGAAGCACGCCTACGAGCGCCACGAGCGTCAACACGATATTCCGAAGAATGCGCACGACAAGATATGATTAAACCGTTCCGTACAGGTAACGTAAAAAACGCTTGCAAAGATACGCCATAAGGGGGGAGCGTCTTTAGCTCCGCTCACACCGTCTCATTTTTTGAGGCGAGAGCAAACAGAAAATAGCGTCACCGCTAAGCAAACATTTACGATGTTGTTGCGTTACTCTACGTAGATAACTTTTATACTTAAGATGAACGTTTTAGATTACACAAAGCTTTGCCCCGAGAAGAGCGCAAAGACCGTAGAAGGGTTGGCACAGTTACTTGCTGATATGCAAGTATTTTACACAAACCTCCGTGGCTTCCATTGGAATGTGAAGGGGCATGATTTCTATCAGTTCCACGCATATTTCGAGTCAACGTATGAGGCTTATGCGACGCACATTGATGACATCGCGGAGCGTATCCTCCAGCTCGGAGGTCAGCCTAGCTCTCATTTCTCTTCTTACCTCAAGGTAGCGAAGGTACAGGAGCAGTGCAGCAAGTGCATCAGCGGCTGTGATATGCTGAAGAATGTCCTCGCGACCTATGGCTTCCTTCTCGAAGAGGAGCGCGCGCTCCTCACCAGCTTAGATGAGGGAGATGCGGCCACCAACGACCTGTTGACTAAGTTTATCGTTGAGCAGGAAAAAGCCATTTGGATGTTAGCAGCAATGCTTGACGGCGACTGCTGCAAGAAGTAGTCTTTGGTTCTGAACAAGATTGAAAAAGAGCGCCCCCGAGAAGGGAGCGCTCTTTTTGTGCTATGGCGGACAACCGTGGTTGAGATTCCCCTCTCCTCCCGCTCGTCCGGCGTGAGGAGAGGGAGTCTAAGAGCGCGCGGGCTGTGGTGGCATAAGCTCTTCCACCTTCCACTCCCCGATGTTACGCTTCTCTTCGTCGAACGAAGCGCCAATCAGGAGGACTCTTTTGTGCGAAGCTTGGTAGGGGGTGGCATAGCCCTGCGCCTTGATTTGTGCAATGGCATCGTCGGGCGTCCCGGCACTCCAGAGCTTTAACTCAAAGATATAAATGACCTCGTCGGTGTGGACGATAAGATCTGCCCGCCCCTTGTTATTGTGCACCTCGGTTGCAGCGTATTCCCCTAGTAGCGTAAAGATGAAGAAGAGCGCGATCTGTGCATCGCGTTCGCGATATTCCGCGTCGTTGATATTGTCATAAGGGACGGCGGCAATAAGCGCTTCTATCTTTTTCATCATTTGCGCTACGTCGCCACTCTCTATAACCTCATAAAACTTCCATACGGCGGTCCCCGTCAAACTTTTCGGATAGGGGGCAAGGATAGGCTGTAGATTGATCAGGAAGCTATATTTCACCTCGTCGTTCGGGAAGCCTAACAGATAGACCTCTTTTTTCGCTTGGTAACCTTTGATGGTCAGATACCCCGCTTGGAAGAGTACGGGGAGAATGTCTTGCGAGTCGGTATTGTAATTCTCTACAACCCGCTTGGGGATAAGAATGCCTTTCTCAAAGCTAGGTATGTAGTGCCGCTCGCGTTTGAGTTTCTCCACGAGGAAGGTCGGCGTGCCAGTGGTATACCAGTAGTCGTTGACATAGTCCTCAGAAAAGACATTAAGGAGACTGAACGGATTGTAGACGTTCTCGCCCCGCTCTGCAAATAGATAACCATCGTAGCGCTTTTTGAGAAGAGCCAAAGCTTTCTCTCGGGAGAGTTTATACTGGGTCGCAAATGACTCTATTTCAGGAACGAAGTTCTCTAATAACTCCTTTTCTGTAATGCCGCAAATGCCAGAGTAACTAGGCAACATAGAGAGGTCTTTCAGATGGTTGAGCCCACTAAAGATGCCCACTTTTGAAAAGCGCGTAACACCTGTTAAGAAGACAAAACGGAGGTAGTCACTATTACCC
>CALHZE010000247.1 GCA_938040915.1 uncultured Bacteroidia bacterium
AAGACTGTACGCAGGAGTTCCTTTGTAGTGGTTTTACCATTTGTACCCGTGACGCCTAAGATGGGGCAACGGAGCGTTTGGCGATGTAACCATGCCACTTCTGCAAGCGTGCGACGAACGTCGGGCACAACTACGACACGAGGACTTGAGACTAACGCTTCCATATTGGTCACCGCCAGTGCAGCTCCCTTATTTAAAACTTCTTGAGCGTAGATCCCCCCATTCACATGTTCACCTGACAGACCGAAAAAAATAGCACCTTCCTTCACTTTACGGCTGTCCGTGGTTACTCCGCCTTGATGCTGGTAATGCGCATAAATCGTTTTAGCGCTTTCGCTCACTTGCATTTCTTCTATTCCCTCCATACAAAGGTAAAAAGTTAGTGCTTCCGACACAAAGGGAAAGGAAAAGAATTATACAAAGCTAAAAGAGGAGGATAGCCAACATAGAATAATTGCAGAGCACAAAAAAAGGAGATGACGTGAAGCCATCTCCTTCCTAATTCCATAAGCAATATGTCTTTCAAGCACCGCTAGCGTCTATCTACTTCCGCTGGTTCGCCGACAGCATCCATCGCAAGACGGAAGCCGATATCGCACGTAGAAGCATTTTCGTCTAAGAAACGACGCGCACCTGGACTGAGCCAGTAAGCACGGTCGCGCCATCCACCGCCCTTGTATACACGTGCTTGGTCGTTAATTTGGGTCGTCATCCCCTCGTGCTTAATGCGACCATTGTCGACCCCTTGGTAGTACATCTTGTCGGTAGCCGCAACATTAGATACCTCGTCGCCATCAAAGTCTTGGATGGACTCCTTATCACCATCTCGGTAGTTGATGTAGTATGCACGGTCGTAGTTCCGACGCCCAGCGAAGGCAGTATCGACGTGCTTCTGGATTCGCCCGTATTGGTCTACGTTCTTAATCGTCGGGCGGTTGTTTGGACCGAGATCGGTGTCATAAGCCTCAAAGACGTTACCGCGGTAGGGACGTAGCTCGTCGACATCCTCAGAAGAAAGAGGACGATAGACATCAAGCACCCACTCGTTGACGTTACCCGCCATACAATAGAGACCGAAGTCGTTAGGCCAATAAGAGTCGACAGGGCGCGTCACATCCCCACGGTCGTTCAGGTCGCCGGCAGTCCCCATGTAGTCCCCTTTACCACGGACAAAGTTAGCCTGCATTTGCCCGAGGACGTTCTTTACATTGTTGCGGTTACGGACGTTGTGGGAGTTCCACGGGTAAATCTTTCGTTCGCCGACGTTCTCTTGGACGGTGTTTCCTAAAAGCCCCGAGGCGGCATATTCCCACTCAGCCTCGGTGGGGAGTCGATATTCAGAGAACATGATACCGTCCTCGATAGTCGCGTTACGCCCTGTTTCGCCCGCACCAGGCTGCTTGGAAGGCAAGCCCTTGTGGTTTGCTGGCGTGTGACGCCCGAGGAGGTAGGCTTCGGTATCGAAGTTGTGTTCCGCCTGTTGCCCTTGGATATAGTCAGCATCGATGGTTAGGATGCCCTTTCTGTCCAACATCCATTCGTTAACGCGGTTGGTACGCCAGTGAGCGTAGTCAACGACTTGACGCCACGAGACGCCGACAACAGGGTGATCGTTATAGGCGGGGTGTCGGAAGTAGTTCTTGACAAAGGGTTCGTTAAACGCCATCGGCGAGCGCCAAACGAGCGTGTCAGGGAGCGCCTTGTCATACACCTCAATCAACTTATCGCCGTAAACGCGGCGCAACCAGAAGAGATATTCGCGATACTCCACATTGGTAGCTTCGGTTTCGTCGATGTAAAATGAGGAAACGGTCACGCGACGGGGCGTGTTGTTCCAGTCATACATCACGTCTTGTTCGGTGCGCCCCATAATGAAGGTACCGCCCTCGACGAACTTAAGACCGGGAGCAGTTTCGGGCTTATAGCCCTCGACGACTTCAAAGCCGCCGTAACTCTCGTCGTTATACTTCCAGCCGGTGGCGCGCGAGGCACCTGTTCTTCTGTTACTATTGCAAGACGAGAGTACAAATGCACCGAGTAGCACGACACCCACTAGTGTCAAACCTTTCACTTGCATGCTCTTGTAACCCATTAAAATGCTCTTGATGTGTGTTATAAAGGTACGGAAAAGCGTCTAATTTGTTGTATTGCGACTGGAGGAAATTAGCGTCCTCGCCGTTTGCGGCGCATCTTTGCTCCCGTACGCTTGCGGGAGTACTTGGTCATGACGCGCCGTTTCTTGTCTAACTGCTTAGCGAGGCGGGGACGTTGACTGAGGGGGATCTTTATGCCGATTGCGACCTCGTGTTCGGAGGCGTCAAGCCCGCGGAAGCCATTGTCCATAAAGCCCATGTTATAACCATAAGCAATAGAGAAGTTCTCACCCGTCCAGCCCACAGCGGCGCTGATGGTTTGGCGAGAGTAGAAGACTGAGTTTTGGTAATAAAGCCCGCCGTGTACACCGATGTACTCAACCTTGAGCCCTGCGGTAAGGCTCAACTCGCGTGCGCCGACCATCACCTTAGAGATGTCGCGTGACTGGTAAGCCACGTGGAGCGACGGGCAAATGTAGAAG
>CALHZE010000248.1 GCA_938040915.1 uncultured Bacteroidia bacterium
TCCTGATAACGTTCTAACTGTTCGGCGGTTGCAAGGGTCTGCGCAAGCACGGAGAGATAGGTCTGTTTGTTGGTTACGATATCGTCGCCACACTCCTTCCCAAACTCGACCGTATTACCATAGACGTCAAGGAAGTCGTCTTGGAGTTGGAACGCAATCCCCACCTCTCGCGCAAAGTGCATAAGCTCGGTTTCCAGCTCTGTCGTAGCCCCCCCGAGCACAGCTCCCATCCGCACACTCATCTCGATAAGGGCTGAGGTCTTGTCTGTTATCATCGTCAAATATTGTGCCTCGGTGACCAGACTGCTCGTTTCAAACTCCATATCCCTCTGCTGTCCCTTGCAGACCCGCAACGACCCCTCATTAAAGCGTTCCAAAAGCGCGACGAGCTTCTCTGACGGCGCTTTGGCAAGCAACATATAGGCTTGGATATTCATCGCATCCCCCGAAAGGATCGCGGTATTCGTGTCCCACCGCTTCCAGACCGTGGGCTTTCCGCGACGCAAGGCCGAGACATCCATCACGTCGTCATGGAGGAGCGTAAAGTTGTGAAAGACCTCAATCGCCAACGCCACGGGCATCACGGGGGCAAGCGCCGGACGCTCCAGCGTCAACCACTCGTAAACCGCAAGGCAAAGCACAGGACGTATACGCTTGCCGCCACCCTCCAGCGTATACCAGATCGGCGCAAAGAGCTCCTGTGGTTCTTGCGTGTGTACCAATGCTTTAAGTGCCTGCTCCACCGCAGCGCGCAACTCCTCAAAAGAATACCCCATGGTCATTCCCCAATAGCTTTTAACAAAGGTAGTTCTTTTTTACAGTAAAAACAATAGAAAAAGGCGTCCCACGCGAATAACGTGCGACGCCTCTACGACAGAGAGCGGAAAACGGGACTCGAACCCGCGACCCTCAGCTTGGGAAGCTGATGCTCTACCGACTGAGCTACTTCCGCCTAACAAACGACCCTATTACGGGCACAAAGGTAAACAAATTTTCTAATCCAACGATCGCCCCAGTTCTGATTCGATCTCTATCTGCAAGGCGTTCTTACTTTCCAAGAAACGCGCATGACTCTCTGATAACGGATTATAAGGGCGATGCTCCTGCATCTTTCGGTAAGCCGCGATCTTCTTTTGCAACGAGAGCGTGGCGGGCGCAAACCATGACTGCGCCAAACGATCCCAGATGTAATCAAGAGCCGTTTGGTTGGGTTGCAACATGTCAGCATCATAGAAACGATAGTCGCGCAACTCGTCAATCATGAGCTCGTAAGAGGGGAAATAATAGGTATCCTTTACGCCCTGTGTCAACGCTTGGACGGCAAGCAGAAGGGTCGCCTTACTTACCGAATTATCCATAATCCCATCGCGTAAATGGCGCACAGGGCTCACTGTAAAAAGAACCTTTAGTTGCGGATTTAACGAATGGAGCACCTCTATGAGTCGCCCCCCCTCCTCCACCAGCTGTTCCAACGAGAGGAGCTTACGCTCAAAACTATCTGCTGGGAAATGGTGACAGTTGGTTACAATCCGCTCGGTCTTCTGCTCGTAATAGACCCACGCCGTGCCAAAAGTCACGACCAACCACTGTGCCCGAAAGATCGCCTCGCGAAGCGTCTGGTTGGCTGTCGCGATCTTCTGTAGCGCTTCCTGTTTACTAGAAGCCGCCAAAGCACTGTGATAGTCAGTAGAGACCCACAACCCCTCCTGACACTGAAGCGAGGCACACGGCGTGTCGGGCGAAACTATCGCGCGCGCAATCGTCTTGCTAATGCTAATCGGGTTAAAAAGCACGCCGTGGGTATTCACCTCTGCTTGAAAGGCGTAACGACGAAAGAGCCCCCCGACCCGATCGGCAAAACAGGAACCGAGGCAGACCAAACGATCCGAATAAGCAAGGGGCGGGAGGTGAGGCGTCACCACGGGGGTATACAAATCCATCATTAGGATGCTATCAATTGAGGCAATTAGAACAATCGGCGTGCTCGTCTGAGCAAAGGTTATACTCAATCTGTAGGGTCGTGTGGGTTATCGCAAAGTGGTCATGCAAGAGCTCAACAAGCTGCTCGCGTAGCTTGCCCGCCTCGCTTACCGAGAGGTCGCTGTTAAGGAAGACGTGCGCCTCGAGGTGAAGCTGCCGATCATCCAATCGCCAAATATGGATGTGGTGGATATTCCGAATCCGCGGGTCGCGCTCCAACAAGCGCTTCACGTCGTCAACCTCGATCCCCGGCGGGGTGCCCTGCATCAAAATGTCAACACTCTCCTTAAGCACGTGCCACGTGTGCCAAATAATGTAGAGGCTGACTGCCACGGTAATCAGCGGGTCAAGCCACGTGATACCAAAGAGCCAAATAAACACCCCGCCAATGATAACCGCCACCGACGAGAGCGTGTCACCCATCAGGTGCAAATACGCAGCCCTCACATTGAGTGTCTTCGCCTTGTCGCGATAAAGAATCAATACGGAGGCAAGGTTTGCCAACAACCCCGCAACAGCGACCACAAGCATGACGAGTCCATCGATAGGCTCAGGGTTCACAAAACGGCGATAGGCCTCAACAAAGAGGTAAAGACAGATCCCGATCAAGACGACCGCATTGAGGAAAGCCGCCAAGATCTCGAAACGCCGATACCCAAAGGTTTTCTGTGCCGTAGGCTTCCGTCGAGCGACCAAATGCGCCAAATATGCCACGAAGATCGCAGAAGAATCAGCCAAGTTGTGCAACGCATCCGAAAGGAGTGAAAGACTGTTGGAGATAAGCCCCCCAACAATCTCAATCAACGTAAAGATGATGTTGAGCAACGACGTCCACAAGAGACGCCGCCCCGTCATATCGCCGTACGAGTGGCTGTGTGAATGGGCATGATGGTGTGCGTGTGAGTGTCCGTGCCCATGCGAACACTCTTGCGAGTGGACATGCGCCGCCGTCGACTGCTGCGGCGCAATCTGAAGACGAAGTCCGTTGAGCTCTTCAGGCGTAATCTGGTGTCCCATATCGATGCTCCTTTACACTGATGCGCTATTGTGAGGTCACAAGAGCAGTAACAAATGTAAAAGAAAATACGGGATGGGCAAAATGCGACACCCCCCCCCAGATGCCGCCCCTCCACCCTCTCGCGCCCCTTCTAAGGCTTCCCTAAGCTTCGCTCACAGAGAGCTCGCCCGCGCGCGGCGTTGGTGCATAACCAGGCAAGAGCTGCGCCAACTTCTGGCGCGAGAAGAATATCCGGCTTTTTACCGTACCGATACACAGGTTGAGTGCGTCGGCAATCTCTCGATATTTATACCCCTGCGTATGCATCTGAAACGGGATACGGAAATCTTCGGAAAGCGAAGCCACGGCCTTATTCATCTCTTCATACACCGCCAACTCATCGGTGCGTTCGTCAGCGACGCGGTTATTCAAAATGATCTGATTGTCGGTATCGTCAAAAGCCAGATTCTTCCGCACATTGCGGCGATAGTGGTTGATAAACGTGTGACGCATGATCGTAAACACCCACGCTCGCAAATTAGAACCTTCTTGAAACGAGTTCTGAAAGAGGAGGGCTCGCAAGAACGTCTCCTGTAACAGATCGTTAGCATCCTCTCCGTTCGCCGTCAAACTACGCGCATAGCGAAGAAGATGCTCTTCCTGCTGGAGGAGTTGGGTGCGAAATTCTGCCGTTGTCATGGTCTTGCTCCTTTCTTACTACGACGATCTTATTGCGACAATGTCTAAATAATTCTCACTACAAAGGTAGTCCTTTTTCAGAATATAGCAAATGAAACATAGCACAGCTCACTCTTCTAAAGACTTTGTCTAAACAGATAAGAAGTAAGAACGAAGTCTGTTGCGCTTATGCCCCACCTTGAGGAAGGCTCTTTACCTCCCCAAAATTCATTGTCCTCTCGTTAAATGCCCCTATAAAAAAGTGGGTTGCGCACTGTCCTACAAGAGTAAGACCAATGCGCAACCCACAACGATACGAAAGGCGAATAGGGAGCGCCGCCCCTCCCTACTCTTGGTATGCCACGAGATGGTTCATCACCAAATAGGCTTGGTCGTTCAACTTGAGTTCCTTACGGAGCGACTCGCGATCCATCGTTGCGCGTGGGCGATGGATAAGCCCCGTCCCTGCACAATAGAGCGAGAGGGCCTGAGAGACAATTCCCCCTTCGGTATGACAGATCCGTTTGCGCGCTTCGTCGTCGCCCACCTTGAGGGTCTCGGGGTGCATCACGATGACGATTTGTAGAGGTGCGCCCGCCGCATTGGTTTGTTGCCACGCCACCAAAGCGCGTAAGTCTTTTGTAGAGACCCTCACAAGCTCGTGTTTGGCGCGGTCATACCGATAAGCTCCTTGCGGCAAGATGGCATAAACCTCGCCGTTTTGCGCATTCTGTTGCGAGGGGACGGTGAGGTAACCGTTGTCACGATTGACCCCATACGCCACCCACATGAGTTCGCTCAACTCACGGAGCTCGATTGGGCGACTGCGGACGTCTTTGTCAATCGAGGCGCGGCGATCCCAAAATGCTTGCATAATGTTCTTGCCAAACGACTTGCGAGGTGCGAGGAGCTTGATCGTGTCACTATTGGGTATGGGCGTCCCCTTGGGGGTAGCCTTGGGCGCAGCAACCGCAAAGAGCGGCAATAGCGCAAGGAGTATAAGCATACGTCTCATCATCTTGGGTATTTTATGGTTTTCGACTCTGCCATAAAAACAGCCGAACCCCCACATGGTTCAGCCGGCGATTGGCTAACTTTGCCCCCGCCACGGGGTTCTAGTCATCTTCTTAAGACATGAATGCGACACTCACAGCCCTACTCCTAGCGGGCTATTTCGGGGTTCTACTCCTCATCGCTTACTTCACCTCTCGTCGCGCAGGCGCTGGTGCTTTTTTCGTGGGGGAACGCACCGCCTCGTGGAGCATGATCGCCTTCGGAATGCTGGGCGTCTCGATGTCGGGCATTTCGGTGATCTCGGTACCGGGCTGGGTCATTTCCGACCAGTTTCACTACCTACAGATGGTGCTCGGCTACGTCGTGGGGTACTACGTCATTGCCTACGTGCTTTTACCGGTCTATTACCGCCTCAAGAGCCCGAGTATCTATAGCTACCTAGGCGAGCGTTTCGGTCGGGTGAGTTACAAGACGAGCGCCCTGCTCTTCCTTGTCAACCGGACGGTCATCGCCTCGTTGCGGCTCTATGTTGTGGCGGCGGTGCTCCACTCGCTGGTGTTCGCGGCGTGGGGCGTCCCCTTTGCGCTCACCATCGGGATCACCCTTCTGCTCATATGGCTCTATACTTACCGAGCCGGCATACAGACCCTCATCTGGACCGACCTCTTTCAAACGAGCATCATGCTTGTCGCGCTCGTGCTCACGGTCTACTACGTTGCCGGTTCGCTAGACCTCGGGTTCGTGGGCACAGTGAAAGCCATTGCCCAAAGCCCTCACAGCGAGATCTTCGCATGGGGAGATTGGAAGAGTAGCTCCCACTTTCTCAAGATGTTCCTTGCCGGAGCCTTTATCCCCATCGTCATGACGGGGCTCGACCAAGACATGATGCAAAAGAACCTTGGGTGTCGGACGCTACGCGATGCCCAAAAGAACATGATCGCTTATGGCTATGGCTTCCTCCCGATCAACCTCCTGCTTCTGTCCCTAGGTGTGCTGCTTGTGCTCTTCCTCCAAGGGCAGGGACTCGACCTCCCTGTCAAGGGCGACGACCTCTACCCGACGCTAGCTACCGGCGGGCTTCTCCCGCCCATCGTGAGCCTGCTTTTTACGCTCGGCATTATCGCCGCCACCTTTTCCTCAGCAGACTCTGCGCTCACGGCGCTCACCACGTCGTTTACCCTTGACATCCTCGGACACTCCACCGAAGGAGACGCCGCGCGCCGCACTCGCAACTGGGTACACGTCGGGCTGTCGGTGCTGATGCTCCTCCTTATTCTCGGCTTTCGGTGGCTCAACGAGGGGAGCGTCATTAGCGCCCTCTTCACGGTCGTGAGTTACCTCTACGGTCCACTCCTCGGGTTCTTTGCCGTGGGGCTTTTCTCCCGTTGGCAGATTTACGACCGGCTAGCCCCCTTGGCGGCGCTCTGCGGTCCGTTGCTGAGTTATGCCCTTCGCGAATACCTCAAGTGGCGGTGGGGCTATAGCATGGGCTACGAACTCTTGGTACTGAACGGGGGGCTCACGGCGTTGGCGCTCCTTGCGATTCGTAAACCGGCGCACGAGGCGTAGATGCGACCCGTGGTGAGGCGTATTCTGCTGCTATTGCGGTGGTGTCTTCTGTCCGCGCTTTTCGCTCTGTTCTTTGAGACGGGGGCGGCACAAGACTCGGTTTATGTACTCAACTATGGCGAACGCTTCACGTTGCGTCCCTTCGTCCGTTCCAACTCGATGGCACTCGAGGTAGAGAACAAGATCGATTTTCAACGCACTGCGTACCGCGCCAATACCCCTGTCTCGATGGGCATGGCATTCTGGTGGCGCACGTTTGGCTTTAGCCTCTCGGCGGGGATCCCACACTCAGAGCTACGCGATGCCGCCCCCTCGCGCTATTTCGACTTTCAGTATCACCGTTACGGCAAATACCTCAACATCGATTTGTATGCCCAAGCCTACCTTGGTCTCTACGCACGCCTACCCGAGGAAGGGTATACCTCGTTTGGCGACTCCCAGATCTCGCGCCTTGGGCTACGCTTCTCTTACCTCATTGGGGGGCATAACATCTCTTACTGCGCCGCCTTTGAGCAAAGCGAACAACAGCTTTACCCCGATATTTGTTTCCCTGTCGGCGTAGGGGGCTATTACCAGTATGTCTATTCGCACCGCCCAAAGCTCTGGGTAGAGCGGCGCAATAACCCGCTAGTGGAGCTTTACGCGGGGATGATGGGGATTTACCCTTGGGGGCACTACTACGCCGCACTAGAGGGGACACTGGGTCTCTCTCAAAACATGTATGAGGATGCGCTCCGGCATGCCCAGCCCCAATACACCTTCCAGGGGCGTCTTGCTTTGGGTTACACGACCAAGCACTGGAGTTTAGCCCTTGTCGGTTATTACCACAGCCTAGGCTTTGAGGAGACCGAGACGCAACGCTATTACATTAGCAGCATGACGGGGGAGCTCTCGTTCAACTATCGTTTCTTTTCCTTCGTCCGTCCGTTGCGGTGGGTTGACTGGGGCAACCGTGTGTTGGGGTGGTAGGGGGGCTTTCTAGACACCTCTATTTGTCGAGTGCGGGCTTTATGCGCCCGTTAGGGAATATTGACTCACGCCCGAATAAAAGCACAGAGGCGGATGCGTTTCGTTGCACCCGCCTCTGTTAGCGATATTTGCAAAGATCAGTACTTAACTACCCTCTGACTGCGTTTCGCGCCATTTGACGCCTCAAAACGCATAATATAGATACCTGTAGGAAGGGTCGTAGTATCAATCTCGAGCTCGGTGCTCTCCAACACACCAGCACGAACGACCACACCCGTCGCATTCACTAGTTGGTAACGCCCCACAAATGCTCCGGTATTGAGGATGCGGAGATGAGCAGCAAACGGGTTCGGAACGACCGAGAGCCCTGCCACGATTGGGTCTTCAACAGGGGTCGGTTTTTCAATTTCCCCTTCGACGGTGATGGGACAGGTAGCCGTCAAGCTCCCATCCTCAGTTGTTACCATGACCACCGCATTCCCTGGTTTAAGCGCTTTCACCCACCCCGTCTTACTGAGAAGCACCACACCTTCGCCCGAGCTAAGCGACCATATTAGATTACGACTCTGCTCTTCGGCTGGCGAGATCACTGCTTTGATATGCACAGGCGCTGCCCCTACAGCAAAGGTCAGGACGGGCGGGTCGAGCGTAAGCGTACGCTCCAAGGTTGCCGAGACGACAATCTTACACGTGGCGCTCTTGTCTCCAGCCGTAGCCGTGACCTCCGCCTCGCCCACAGCAAGCACAGAGACAACCCCTGTGGGAGAAACCGCGACACACCCCTCACCAGCAGTCACCTGCCACGTCACCGGCGTCGCAGCACTCAAAGGCGTCACATCTGCCACAAGCTGTATATCCTTATCGCCGAGCACCATAGCAAGCGACTCGGGGAACACTTTAAGTGCCTCAACGGCAATCGCACCATTACGCACGGAGATGGTGCACGACGCCGTCAAGCCGCCCTCAAGCGAGGTGGCGGTCACCACAGCTTCGCCCTCTTGTTGCTTTGCCGTTACTTGTCCACGCGCATCGACCTCAACGAACTCGCTTCCAGAGGTTACGCTCCAGATAAGCTCTTTATTCGTCGCATTCGCAGGCGTATAGGTCGGCTTAAGCTTAAGCGTTTGGTTGGGGTTCATGGGGAGTTGCGTCTGTTCGAATGCGAGTGCCGTCAAGGCGACGTCCTTTTTTCCTGCCTGTAAGATCGTGATGACTTGCTGCCACTCGCGCCCGTCAAGTTTTACTATCAGCGACGTCGTACGACTATCGGCTTCGGTATTCTCAGCAACCGTGAAGGTCATCTGCTGTTCGCCATTGCCTTGTGTAGTGGCGAGTGTAACCCAGTCTGCTACCTTGCGCACGTGCCATACTGCCTGTGTCTGCACCGTTACCGCGCCTTCGCCCCCAGCGGTGGTAAAGAAATGCGCGCGGGGGGTAAGAGAGAAGCTCCCCGTGCATATACTCACCTCGGTTACCGGCGCATTCTTACGCATCAACAGATGTGCAGAGGAGTCCCACGTCGTCGCGTCGGGATAGACGATCGCCGTCCCCGTAAGCTCGAGGTTCGTAAAGCCGACAAGGGGAGCGGCAAAGCTCTTGATTAAGAGGGTAGCGTGATCGAGGGTCAGCGTGGCGGCACCTGTCCCCTTCCATATACCGAGCGCCTCGACGGTAAGCCCCTTGAGCGAGAGGTTGGCTGCGTGCACGGTCAAGCCGTTTGTAAGCGATAAGTGGCCCGAGCCGCTGAAATGGGTTGCGTGGGCAAGGACGAGCGCCTCGCCGCTGGGACGAGAGATATTGACCCATCCCTCGACCACCACTTGTAAGCCCTCAACGTGGCTTTCGAGCAGCGGCTCGTCAGTTGAGAAGAGGCTCACGTTGCGGAGGGAGAGAATCTTCGATGCCGGATCATAAGAGATCGCGCCGCCCTCCCCTAGCGTCACCCCTTTGATTTGGGCAAGGTGAGCGAAGTTATCAGACGTTAAGGGCGTCCCCGCAATCGAGAGGTCATATTCTTGTGCCTTAAGGGAGATCTCGATGTCGCGTGCAGGCTTCTTTTGAGCGTCGAGGACGGTGTTCGCAAACGAGATCTCGCTACCATTGTTAAACACCCCCGCGTCAATGGTCGCCTCAACTGGCTTAGAGACCTGACAACGCGTCATGAAGATCTCCTTACACCCAATAGCCATGACGCGCTTTTCCTCATCGAGGTTCGTAATGCGAAGTTCGACTTTGTCGAAGGTAATGCGCTTGTCGTTGCTGGGGTTGTAAATGCAAACCCCCTCCTTATATTCCAATTCGAAGAGACCGCCCACGAGAGTTAGGTCACCGCGCGTTGTGATGACCGAAAATTGCGGCTCTGTAAGCGTCAAGGTCGCTCCCTTTGCCATACGAAGCGTGGTATTTTCGCTAAAGATGAAGTGTCCGTCGAGCGTATTCTTGCCCTCGAAACGGATCTCAAGGTCGGGGATCTCACTCCTGACCAAGACACGTTCGAAACCCGATTCTTGCCACGTCACATCGGTAAAGGTCAGGCGTTTGTGTACGGGGTCATACGTGATGGGTTTGTCGTTTAGCTGGGTAAGCTTCTCAGAGGTCACGGGGATGCCCTTCAACCAAAGCGGATAGAAGGTGACATCGATCGTGGGGACAATCTTGACATTCTCTTTCACAAGCTCGCCATCACTGCCGACGACGCCCCCTTTCGACTCATCAAACTTGTGCGTCGCATTCTCAAATTTCGCAGCACGGAACTCGACGTTGGAGAGGATAGCGCCTGCGGCAGTCCCCGTCGCGGTCACCGAGCCCCCCTCAACGAGGAGTTTCTTTGCACGAATCCCCTCCGTTGCCCCATTGACAATGAGCTTTGCTAAGGTCACAGAGAGGTCTTTGGTGTATATCGCCTGCCCTGTCGTAGACCTTACCGTTAGCGAGCCTGTCCCCTTGACGGCGAGATCAAACTCACGGAGGGGGGAGCACGAAGAGATAGCCACGGCGCCGTCAGTCGTGATGTGGTTATCTCCCTCAAGGACGATTGTCATCACCCCCGCTTGCCGGAGATCAGAGACGACGAGCGGGGTCGCATGACTCAAGGTCACATTTTTGAGGTGGAGGGTAGCGGAGTATTGATTGGACACGTCGGGGAGCTCAAGGTAGAAATGCCCCCCTTCGCCGAGGGTCACCCCTTCGAGCTCAGCAAGGAAGGGAGCGACCCTGTCGTGGATCTCCCGACCACAGACAGAGAACCCGCGTTCGATAGAGGTCCCGATCTGCACTTCTGGGGCAGGCCGTCCCAAGGCGTCAACGACACGCCCATTGTCCCACTTTGCGTCAAAATGCGGGACGAAGATCCTTGAGTCTGGCGCGCCGCTGAAATGCGCTATGCCAGCGAAGGCGCTCTCCTTCCCCTGCGCCCGTAACTCGCTATTGACCTCTAGCTTCGACGTCGTGCCGCTACCGAGGAGGGCAACCGCCTCAACACTCGTGAGTCTCACGTCGAGGTGATGACCGAATGAGACTTCCGTCCCCACGACCGCATTTTGATGCGTAGAGGAGATCGCAAGCGTCGCCCACTTCGTCATGTCCGCACCCTCAAACTCAAGAGGGGCAGAGACCGCCTTAACAGCATCGTTCTCTGCAGTAAGGGTATTTTTCCCCTCGAGGTAGATCGAGAGCTTGTGGTCTGTGGCAAGAGCGTGTGCGCTACCCGTGGCAGCGATAGTGGCATTGTTGAGAAAGAGGCGATAGCCCCTAATGGGGTCTTCTTCAAACGTTATAGAGCCCCCCTCGGTGACCGAAACGCCGTCAATCTTCGTAAGGTCTGATTGGTTATCGGTCGTAACGGGCACACCCGCGATGGTAAGGTCATAGGTCTTAGGCGTCATCTTTAAGACGAGGGTCTTGCCTTGGAGGTTCTTTCCCTCTGCGTCAACCGCCACTCCGTTTCCGTCGCGAAAAGTCGCCCCTTGTGGGCTCAACACGGTTACGTCGTTCCGTTGCGGGAGGACGGCTGCAGCGCTCTCTCCGGAGGGATTGACGGTACGACAGTGCGCTTCGAGCAGACCACCCTGTAAGATGGAGAAGCGCGCTTCGGGGACATTCATCGCATGGATACCATAGCGCGCCCCATAAGCTTTCACATGCCCGCGAATCTCGAGAGAGCCTCGCTCGAGGGCAATCCCCGCCTCTTGACACCCCGAAGTGTTCGTTGTCAAGAGAGCATATTCCCCTTTGCCAATAAGACGCGTAGAGCTCTTTACCCAAAGCCCGTAGAGGGAAGCACTGAGGGTCACCGTCCCCGCGTAGCGAATTTCGAGTCCCTCCGCCGCTCGGTTCTCGATCGCTACGTCTTCTGAGGTGGAGACGAGCGAGACATTTTCGAGCGTCAACACCGGTGGTTTTCCGTTATCCGAAGGCAAGAAATGTGCCTTTGCCCCTGGCGTCGCAAAGGGAGTCCCCGCAAGGAGGTCGTCTTGATTGACTTCCGTAATTTCACGTCCAAAAAAATAGACCTCGTAATGGGGGAGCGAGATCTCGATCGGATCCCAGACAGCCCCATCCGCGTTGCGAATCTCGCCATCAATAAAATAAGCGTTCTCGGGCTTAAAAATGCGAGCGAGATGACTCATGTTCAGCTGAGAGAGACGGGCGAGCCCCCCGCTTCGAATCGAGAGCCCATAGCCCACGACGGTAAGTGAGGCGCCCTTGTCAACCCCCTTTCCCTCCACGCCTCTTTCGGTCTCGACGAGCGCATTCTCTATGCGTAGGCTCGCGTCGCCCTCTAGTAGCAGACTCACGCCGCCATAGCTGGGTTCGCTACACGACAGGCGGAGCTCCGGTTTTTCGGCAACGTTTTGTGTAATGATCGTCGTGTTTTTAGCAGAAAGCACGAGGGAGGGGATAGTGCCATCGTCTGAGATCAGTCGGGTTAGCCCTTCGGCGAGGCATATTTTCTGGTCATCTTCGGTCACTTGGATTGCAGACATCCCTGCCGCCTCAATCGTCGCACTCCTTAGCGTCAAAGTCTTTGTGTCGGGGTCATACGTCACATCACCCTCCTTGATGATAGAGGGCAACGAGATCGGGATGTTGGGCGTACAGTTCTCGCTCGTGAGTTCTACGCCGCCGATATAGATGCCATAGCGCACGGTCTCTTCTGACGGGCGCGGGAGTATTGTTTTAGACGCGGTCGCCCCCACGAAGCGCGGCGCACTCGTCTGCCTGTGCACCTGTAGAGAGACCTCTGTGCCTAGGGCGAAGGAGGGGAAGAGGAGGGCTAGGAATAGTAGCCCAAGGTAAAAGGGGTAAGATCGTCTCATGTTGGTGTGTGTTATGACTGGTTTTAGCGAATCATCTGTATGGCGGTTCGGGGATAGGCGATGCTTCCCATACGGAGTTTTACCATCCGTCGCCTATAATCCCTTTCCTATGCAAAGGTAACAAGCCCTCTTCGGATAGTAGGCTCTTTTTGGTAGGTAAAAATAACGTTTTCTGGGAAGGGGGGTAACCCACTTTAGGCAGATGCAGTATTGGGTTGTGTGGAAAATCATACGGCGTCGCAATGCCGCGCACGGGCGTAGCGAGCTACACTCCTACAGAAGACAGGCAACAGGAGTTTTGACACACCTTTGGGGATTACTCATCCACGCCGCCTCCAGAATTCTTTCACAGACAGCCCTCACCACGGGGACGGCAACCGTGTTGCCCAAGAGATCATAGCCTGCTCGACGCGAAGTCTCAAAGCGAAACGACTCGGGAAAGCCAAAAAGACGCAGCCCCTCGCGCAACGAAAGCGGACGCAGCCCCTGACCGTCGACCACATAAAGTTTCTCCATATCGGTCGCTACGAGCGTAGGCGCCACGTCGCGTGGAGAGAGAATCTTGTTAACCTCGAAGCTGAGCTTCCCCGTCACAATGTTGTAACCGAGCGGTAGCGTCGGGTCTTGCTCGCGTCGGCGTCGCGTCAACCCATTGGCAAGCTCTTCGACGACCTCCTGTTTCGGGTGCTCACGCTTGAGATAACCCTTCTGAACCAAATCGTCTAAAAGCTCTGACAAGTCATCGGCTGGAAAGAAGGTGCGGATCTGCGACTCGGTCAGGGGCATCCCATCCATCCAGCGAATCCCATACTCTTGTGCCCATTTCTTCTTGCGCCGCTCGCGAAAAAGCTGATTGAGGAGCGCCCGCTGCCGAGGTGAGACGCGCCCCTTGAGCTCCAAGTCCCAACTATGGATATTATTTTTCCCTCCACGCTTGTCTTTCAACGACTTACCCATTAACTCGCACAACGGATAATGAGACAAGAGCGCCTCGACGAAGGGCGTCTGTGAAAGCGGCAACCCGACATCGAGGATCGTCTCTAACGTAGCCTCCGTTTGGGGAAAGTCTGTAAGGTCTGGATAGCCAACTCGCGTACCTGCGATGTAGATACGTTTTCTGTCTTGTGGAAGCCCAAAATCTCGCGCATTTAAGACCCGCCATGTTGTCTTATACCCTGCGGCTTGCAAACGGGCTAAAATTGTGGTTAAAGTGCGTCCTGTGGGGGTATTAGAAGCCTCTCTGTCATGCTTGACAAGCCCCTCGACATTTTCTAACAGGAAAGCCGCCGGACGCTTGGCTTCCAAAATACGTTCGACCTCGAAGAAGAGCGTCCCGCGCGTATCGAGAAAACCCTCTCGTTTCCCCGCCGCTGAGAAAGCTTGACACGGGAAACCAGCCAACAAGAAGTCAAAGTCGGGGATGGTCGAGGCGTCAACCCCCCTTATGTCGCCATGGACAACCTCTTGAGGGTGATTTTGCTGTAATATCTCGCGCGCCGCCCACTTAATTTCCGAGGTAAACACACAGACCGTAGCCAGCCCCTTGCGACGCGCCGCCTCTTCCAGCCCGAGACGAAGCCCGCCGATGCCGGCAAACAAATCGACAAAGCGAACGACAGGCATCCCCCCTCTTCGCGACCTACAGACTCCGCAAGAGCCCCTCTAACGAGACTTTGGGCTCGAGCAACTCGGCAAGCCGCGAGGCGTCAACCCGTTGCTGCTCCATCGAGTCTCGTTCGCGGATGGTGACCGTCCCATCCGAGAGGGTCTGGTTGTCGACTGTCACACAATAGGGCGTCCCGATGGCGTCTTGACGGCGATAACGCTTGCCCACGGTGTCCTTCTCCTCATAGTAGCAAGCCATACGCCAGCGCAGGTCATCGACAATCTTCTGCGCATACTCGGGCATCCCGTCTTTACGCACGAGGGGCAAGACCGCGACCTTGATGGGGGCCATCGTCGCAGGGAGGCGGAGCACCTTCCGAAGGTCTTCTTTTCCTTCTTCGCCCGCAATCTTCTCCTCGGCGTATGCCCCCGAAAGGAGCGAAAGTACCGCACGGTCTAACCCGATAGAGGTTTCTACCACGTATGGGACATAGCTTTCGTTTTTGTCGGGGTCAAAATACTGTATTTTCTTGCCCGAGACACGCTGGTGGTTAGACAGGTCAAAGTCTGTGCGCGAGTGGATGCCCTCGACCTCCTTAAAGCCAAAGGGGAAACGATACTCGATGTCACACGCTGCGTTGGCATAGTGCGCCAGCTTATCGTGTGGGTGATAGCGGTAGTTCTCATTGCCCAGCCCGAGTGCTTGATGCCAACGGAGGCGGTGTTCCTTCCAATAAGCAAACCACTCCATCTCCGTACCCGGGGCAACAAAGAACTGCATTTCCATTTGCTCGAACTCGCGCATACGGAAGGTAAACTGGCGCGCGACAATCTCGTTGCGGAAGGCCTTACCAACTTGTGCGATCCCGAAGGGGATGCGCATGCGTCCCGTCTTCTGCACGTTGAGGAAGTTGACAAAGATCCCCTGTGCCGTCTCGGGGCGGAGGTAGAGCTCTGACGACTCGTCGCTCACCGAGCCGAGCTTGGTGGCAAACATGAGGTTAAACTGGCGCACCTCGGTCCAGTTGCGCGTACCCGAGACAGGGCAAACGATTTCAAGGTCTTGGATGAGCTTACCAAACGCCGCGAGGTCATTACGCTCCATGGCGTCGACCATGCGTGCGCGCGCCGTATCGATCCCCTTTTGCCATTCGAGGACACGGGCGTTGGTAGCCACGAACTGTGCACGATCAAAGGCTTCGCCAAATCGCTTTGCCGCCTTGGCTACCTCCTTCTCGATCTTCTCTTCCTGCTTTGCCATCCAGTCTTCGACAAGGACGTCGGCACGGTAACGCTTCTTGCTGTCGCGGTTGTCGATGAGGGGGTCGTTAAAGGCACTCAGGTGTCCGGAGGCTTCCCAGACCTTGGGGTGCATAAAGATGGCGGAGTCGAGCCCGACGATGTTGTCATGGAGTCGCGTCATAGCTTCCCACCAATAGCGACGGACGTTGAGCTTAAGCTCCGTACCGTACTGCCCGTAGTCATAGACAGCGCCTAGACCGTCGTAAATCTCACTACTTTGGAAAATAAAGCCGTATTCCTTGCAATGTGCCACGAGGCTGCGGAAAAGGTCTTCTTGTGCCATGGATATTCTTTCTCTCTTATTACGTACGTGCAAAAGTAGGAAACAAAAAAAGAACGCACACCCCCACCCAAAGGTAGGAATGTGCGTCCCTTGATATTGCAAATAACCAGTGGAGGCGTTTACATTTGCGGCATAGCTTGCCACGTGCCTTTCCACGTATTTTCTTCTTGGTCTTTTGCTTTTACGGTAAGCTCAAGCACCTTATCCTTTACTGTAAACTTACCTTCAGCCTTTGTGATCTTCTCCGAGGTTTCACCTTTCAAGGTAGCTACGCCCTCTTTCGTTTCTCCAAGAGTAAAGAACACAGCATCGAGGGGCTCCTTGCCCAGAATAGCCTTCAACTTCTCATTTTCCTTAAACACCATAAAACTACTAGCATTTTCCCCCGAGCCCATATACATCCCCGCAACCTCATCTAGGGTAACTTGCTTCTCTTGATTTTGCTTCTTGTTGTCGTCCTTCTTCTCGTCTTTGCTGCAAGAGGTGAACGCAACAGTTGCCGCTAAGAGCGACAATCCTAACACATAACGCAGTTTCATTGTCCTAATAAAATTAAAAGATTAAACATCTCGTTTTCTGCGGGTCGCGTGATACAAATCGCATGACAGAGGTAACAAATTTCTAGCAAATACGCAAATGTTGCCAGAAAATTTACAGAAGTACGTAACTTTGTTTAGTGATTTTCTAAATACGATATATCATAACTCCTTGTACACAAGATGGTGCTCGATATTGATATTGCGGCGCTGGAGTCGCGCTTTCTGCGTTACGTAGTGATTGAGACGCAGAGTGATGAGACGAGCTCCTCTTACCCGAGCACGGCAGGGCAGTGGGATCTTCTCCGGTTGCTCGAAGCGGAGTTAAAAGCCCTTGGTGTTAGCGACGTCGTGCTAGATGCTCACGGTTATGTCATCGCCCATCTCCCTGGGCGTGGGGCGCGTGCTGGCGCACCGCGGGTAGGTTTTCTTGCCCACGTAGACACCTCGCCCGATGCGCTTGGGGCGGGCGTCTGCCCCCAAATCATACCGGCGTATGACGGAGGCGATATCGTCTTGCGCGAGGGGGTCGTGCTCTCCCCTACCGAGTCGCCCGAGTTGCTGCGTTACGTGGGGCAACGGCTCATTACCACCGATGGGACTACCCTTCTCGGAGCAGACGACAAGGCGGGCGTGACCGCCATCGTGGAGGCCATCCGTTACCTACAGGCGCACCCCGAGATCACCCATGCGCCACTCGCTATCGCCTTTACCCCAGACGAGGAGATCGGGCTCGGGGTGGCTCACTTCGATATTGAGCGTTTTGGGGCTGACTTTGCTTACACGATCGATGGGGGCGGGTTGGGCGAGCTCTCTTACGAGAATTTCAACGCTGCCGAGGCGCGCATCACGATCCGTGGGGTCAACGTACACCCTGGCGAGGCGAAGGGGAAGATGCGCAATGCACTCCGCCTTGCCCTACTCTTTGATGCGGCGCTGGGCGAGGAGTTGCGTCCCGAAGCCTCTGAAGGTCGCGAGGGGTTCTTCCACCTCCACGAGATGTGCGGGACGACCGCCGAGTCTGAGCTCCACTACCTCATTCGCGAGTTTGACGCCGAGCGCTTTGCTGCGATGAAAAAGCTTTTGGTGGACGAAGCCGAGCGGCTCAACGCCGCGTACGGCGCAAAATGTGTAGAGATAGCCATCAAAGACCAATACCCGAACATGCTGACCTACCTCCGCCCCGCGATGTTTGTCGTCGAAGCCGCGCTTTGTGCTTTTGAGGCTGCGGGGGTCGTGCCCGACTGTAGCCCCATCCGTGGCGGGACAGACGGCGTACGGCTCAGTGAGCGCGGTCTCCCGTGTCCCAATCTATTTGCTGGTGGGCACAATTTCCACAGTGTGCGCGAGTATGTACCGGTGAATAGTATTGCCAAAGCCGCCGAGGTGATCATCCGTTTAGCCCATTCGTTTACACACTCGTAGCCATGCAAGAAGACGAGATAAAGAAATATATGCGCATGGTGATTGCGCTAGCCAATCAGAATGTCTCGCAAGGGGGCGGTCCCTTTGGGGCGCTGGTGGTGCACAAGGGACGTGTCATCGCCACTGGCGTAAACCGCGTAACGGCGAACTGTGACCCGACGGCGCATGCCGAGATCATGGCGATCCGCGAGGCGGGGCGGAAGCTCAAGACACACATTTTGAGTGAGTGTGTGCTCTTTACGAGTTGTGAGCCGTGCCCGATGTGTATGTCGGCGATCTACTGGGCTCACATTCCCTTGGTCTACTATGGTAACTCGCAGCTCGATGCGCACAACATCGGTTTTGACGATTCGCTCATTTACCAGCAGCTAGCCCTCCCGATGGAGAAGCGCGCGATCATCATGACTCGCGTCTGTGCGCCGGAGGCACTCGAAACCTTTCGCCGCTGGACAGAGAAGGACGATAGACAGGAATATTAGGTTCTACGCAAACGGCAGAGAGGGGGCTATGTGCGGAGCATCAGACGCGGCACTCCCTACGCCTCCGTAGAGTCGTGATAACCGACCGTGTACAGACGCAACGTGATGCGTCTATTTTCTGAGTTTAGACACCGTTTCCCCAGAAAAAAAGAGAAGCCCGTTCTTTACAGAACGGGCTTCCTTTTCACGTAAAGACCAACGACTAGTATTTGACTACCCTTACCGTCCGTTGCGCGCCATTTTCACCCGTTAAACGCACGAAATAGAGCCCTGCGGGAAGGTCTGCTGTATCGATTTCCGTCTCTATGCCATCCGACATGCCAGCACGGAGGACAACACCCGAGAGACTTACCAACTCATAAGCGGCAGGCGTTCCCTCTGGGTTGACAACCTGCAACTGCGTGGTGAAGGGGTTCGGCGCGACCACCACCTTTGCTAACAGAGCGTCTTCGACAGCTTGCGGTATGGTGGCTGCCGTTACTGTCACCGTACACGTTGCCGAGATCGATGGAGTCTCTTGGCTCGTTACCGTGACCTTGGCCGTGCCAGCGACTTGCGTTGCCGTGATGTTCCCCTCTTGGTCAACCGTGAGCGAAGCCGCTCCCTCGGTGACTGCCCAAGTTACCGCCTTATTGGTGGCATTGTCTGGCGTGAAGGTAACGCTCAACTTAGCAGATTCGCCGACCTTAAGCGTCAATTGCGTATCACTGAGCTTGATGTCTGTAAGCGGCACCGTCACCACCTCTTGCGCAGCCTGTTGAATCGTTAACGTTAGCGTCTCGTTCGTATCCGCTTGCGTGAACGTTACCGTCACGCTGCGAGGTGAAGGTGTCTCGTTCTTAGTCACCGTGAAGGTTACAGGGAGCTCTGTCCCCGCTTCCCCGTCTTTTACCGAGGGGGTGACCCATGTCGCTTCGGAGGGGATAGTCAGCGTCCACGCCCTGTTGGAGGTAAGCTTCACCGAGGGCTCTCCGCCAGCAGCGGGGACTTCGGCAAGCGTTGAGGGCTCAAGACTAAAGACTACCGGCTTAGGCGCTTCGGTTACCGTTACTGCGCACGAGACACTCTTGCCGCCTGCCGTAGCCGTTACCGTCGCCGAGCCTGCTTTGAGCGCTGTCACAAGCCCATCAGAGACAGAGACGACACCAACCCCTTCGGTGACTGTCCACGTTACCGCCTTGTTCGTTGCTGTCTGGGGTTTCACCGTCGTTGTGAGCTGTTGTGACTCTCCCACAGAGAGGGAGAGTGTAGTCTCTGAGAGTGTGAGAGACTCGACGGGGACGTCTTCTAAAGTTACGTTTACCGTACACGTCGCCGTGAGCGTGCTGTTCTCTTGGCTCGTTACCGTAACCTTGGCTGTGCCGGCGACTTGCGTTGCCGTGATGTTCCCTTCTTGGTCTACTGTGAGGGAAGCTGCGCCCTCGGTAACTGCCCACGTCACCTTCTTGTTAGTGGCATTGGCGGGGACGAACTTGAGCGTTAACTTGGTAGAGGCGCCGACCTTAAGCGGCAACTGCGCAGGATCGATCGTAAGCCCCGTTAACGGAATAACCCCAGCCTGCTGGATCTCGAGGGTCAACGTTTTATTCGATTCTGCTTGCGTAAAGGTCGCCGTCACGCTACGCACACTCGGCGTGGGGTTCGCCGCCACGTCGAAGGTTACTGTCGCGTCCCCGTCACCACTTGTTACCGAGGGGGTAACCCACGTGGCGTCGGCAGGAGCTAGGGTCAGCGTCCACGCATTGTTTGAGGTAAGCTTCACGCTCGGCTTGCCCCCAGCAACAGGCACCTCTGCCACGGTCGTGGGCGCAAGCGAGAAGATTGGGGTTATGGGCATTTGCTTAATCTCTAGCGAGAGGGTCTTCGCCGAGGCTGGTTGCGTAAAGGTTAGCGTTGCGCTGCGGGGCGCTAGGCTTCCGTTCGCCACCACGTCGAAGGTTACTGTCGCATCCCCGTCACCGCTTGTTACCGAGGGGGTAACCCACGTCGCGTCGGTCGGCACAGTCAGTGTCCATGCACTATACGCAACGACCTTCACACTCAGCGCACCGCCAGCCGCGTTGACTTCACCTAAGGTCATGGGGTCGAGTCTAAAGACGAATGGGACAATCGAGACCTCTTTTGCCTTCTCGCTTCCGTCCATAATCGCATGCTGAGCGTCATCCCAGCCTCCCGCTGCGGGGGCAACGATCGTACACCCATTGAGGGTAAAGGTCTTGAAGTTGCCTATCGCCCACTCTGTACCCTTCGCATTCACAGTGGCGTCGTTGATAATGAGCTCGCCTTGCGTACCATTATCGCCAGCCAAGCCCCAGTTTCCATCGCTACTGAGTGTAACGTCGGTGAGCGTCAAGGTTGCATCAGTCCACACAGCCGAGTTTGTAGCGTGCAGCTTAAGCGTTCCATCTCCCTCTATCGATGTGGCGGCTTTGAAGTGTAAACCATCGGCATCTTTTACCGTGATCTCATTGTTGCCCGATACGGCGATCTTTAAGTTGGCTTGTTTCTCGTTATAGATAGCGATCTTCCCCTTTAGCTCTTCCGTATCCAACTTTATCGTCACGTCCTTCATTGAAAGGGTATGGGTAGTGGGGTTATACTTCAGCTCACCACCTTCGGGTACGGTAACCCCAGGTATCTCATTCAGCTTGCCGGCATTCGCAGGCGTCACCAGCACACCGGCAATAGAGAAGTCATAAGTGGGCTCAATCCTCACTTTTTTTGCCCGCTTAGCCAGCTCATGAGTAATAGAATTCCAAGCACCGCCGAGGGGCTCTACAACCCGACACCCCTGTAGATTAAAATCGCCCACACAATAGATTACACCAAACGAACTCTGAGCGGTCATGCTCACCGTAGCCCTACGGATATCGATCCGCGTTGCAAGGTGTGCCCCCTCAACAGCTTGCTCACCACTAAGCTCGAGGTTGGTGTCGGCGATGGTCAACGTCCCATTGGAAAGCCAGATGGCCGATGGTCCTTCTGTTTGCACGGTAAGCATCCCCTCCGCCCCTGTGATAGTCGTATTGAGGTTGAACAGGAGACCGGAAGCGTTTCGGGTAGCGATCTTGTTGTTGCCAGAGAGCGAGATCGTTAAATCAGGGATGAGCTCATTACAGATAGCTACCTTCCCGTCCAAGTCCTCGATAGAAACGTCCTTTAGCGAGAGGAGCTTGTTCGTGGGGTCATACTTGAGTTCACCACCTACGGTAACCTTATCAATCTTGTCGAGCTTATCGATGTTTTCTGAGGTCACCGGCACACCTGCGATAAGGAGACCATAGTAGGTAAATGTCTCGTCTTCCCGAATAATTTTCACCCATCTCGCCTTCGCGCCGTCTTTCGCCACCGCATGTAGCCCACTATCAAAAGCGCCACCCGCGGGCACAGCAATCTTCCCCCCCTCTAGCGTAAAGGCGTCGAAATTGCCAATAGCAAGGTCATGGCTCTTGGCGTCAACTCGAGCGTTCTTGATGGTGAGCGTCAAGGATTTATCTCCGAAGATCCCGTTCTTCCCTTCGAGATCGAGTGTGGCATTTTCGATAGTCAAAGCTGTCTGAGGGACGTATATCGCCGAGTAATTGCCTTCTGTTCTCACCGAGAGCGTCCCCTCCCCAGTGATAGACGCATTGGCATGGAACTGGACCCCGTCGGCATCCTTGGTGGCGATCTTGTTGTTGCCCTCGCACACAATCGTTAAGCCGGGGACACCTTCGTTGTGGATAGCGACCGTCCCCTTGTGCGTATCATCATTGAGGGTTATCGTCACGTTCTTCATCGTAAGCGTCTTAGACTCTTTGTCATACGCGAACTCGCCCTCTGCGGGGACGCTAACCCCTTGGATCTTGCCCAACTGACGACAATTCTTTGCAGAGATGGGCTCGCCGGCGATATAGAGTCCGTAGGACGGCTCGATCGTGACCTCGGTTGCCCTTATGCCATCTTTCATCACCGCATTCTTGTCGCTGACCCACCAAGCACCAGGGGTTGTAATCCGCGAGTCTTCGAACTTGAGAGAACCGAGGACGATAGCCCCGTCAGACCCTTTCGCATGTAGCGTAGCGTTGCGCACAACGAGCTTCCCGTTTTTATCTCCAGCGCCTAGAATACCCTTTCTTCCGTCGACGTCGACAGTAAGGTTTTCGAGCGTTAGCGTAACTTTTTCAAGAATAAATACCCCCGAATGCGTGGCCGACGTTTTTGCCGTAAGCTGCCCATCCCCTTTTATCGTGGTCGAGGCATCGAAACGGAGGGCGTCTGCATTCTGGGTGAAGAACTTGTTTTCGCCCGACACATTGATAGTAAGGTCGTTCACGCCTTGGTTATGGAAAGCGAGCTTCCCGTCCAAATCCTTCACCGTTACGTTCTTCATTGTGAGGGTCTTGGTAGAGGGCTCATACTTTAGTTCGCCATCTCCAGCCACTGTAACCCCAGTCAGTTCGTTTAGCTTACTCACATTCTGTGGCGTTACCGCCTCCCCTGCAATGTAGAAGCCATAGAAGGGCTCGATCGTCACCTCGGTTGCCTTTATGCCACCCTTCATCACCGCATTCTTGTCGCCGTCCCACGAAGCACCAGGGGTTGCAATCCGCGAGCCTTCGAGCTCGAGTGCACCGAGGACGATAGCACCGTCAGACCCTTTCGCATGTAGCGTAGCGTTGCGCACAACAAGTTTCCCGTTTTTATCTCCTGCACCCAAAATACCCTTCCTGCCGTCGGCATCGACGGTAAGATTTTCGAGCGCTAGGGTAACGCCTTCAAAAATAAATACCCCCGAATGCGTATCTGACGTTTTTGCCGTAAGTGCTCCCTCCCCTTTTATCGTGGTCGAAGCATCGAAGCGGAGGGCGTCTGCATTTTGGGTAGAAAACAAGTTGTCGCCCTGCACGTCAATCTTTAAGTCAACGACACACTCGTTATGGAAGGCGAGCTTCCCATCCAAGTTCTTCACCGTTACGTTCTTCATCGTGAGGGTCTTGGTGGCTTTTTCGTACTTCAGCTCACCGCCCTCAGGCACGGTAACTCCAGTGATCTCTTTCAGTTTGTCGACGTTCCCATCGGTTATCGGCGTACCAGCGATATAAAAACCATGGTAGGTAAAAGTCTCAGACTCTCGGATGATCTTCACCCAGCTCGCTTTCTTGTTGCCCATTACCACGGCATTCTGATCCTTGTCCCACTTGCCCTGTGTTGGCACTACGATTTTACTTCCATCGAGCGTAAAGTTTCTGAGAGAGCCAATAGTCAAATCACTCCCCCGCACGTCCAGCCGAGCATTTTTGATGATAAGTTCCCCATCATAGCCGTTGTACCATCGATGCCCAATAAGACCGTTTTTCCCGTAGGCATTAAGCGTAACATCGGCAATTGTTAGTGGCGATTTCGTCCACACGGCCGATTGGGTAGAGTTCAGCGTAAGAGTCCCTTGTCCCTGTATCGTAGCGTCAGCGCTGAAGGATAAAGCGTCGGAATGGGTTACCGTGAATTGATTATTCCCCATTACCTGGATCTTAAAATCGGACACACTTTCGTTACGGACAGCCTGTTTGCCATCCAAGTTCATCGTCACGTCGATCATCGTGAGGGTCTTGAAGTCTGGATCATATTTCAGCTCGCCCTTCGTGCCAAGTGTAACCCCGTCGAGTCCCCCTAGGTTACTGCAGTTCTCGGAGGTCACCTCGACCCCAGCAACAAACAATCCGTAGCCCTCGGCCATTGCCGGCGAGAGGAAAAGTGTTAGCAACACCGGCAATAGCCCATAGCGTAACCATGCCCAGTTTCTCCGTTTTAGCATTCTTTGATTCCCTTCATTATTTAGGTTCGTTATCAAGACAACTTTTGTCTAGCAAATGTATAACAGATATACATAATGTTTAGAAGCAATGCCTCCAGTCAAAAAAAGAGGGAACTCCCCCCTTGTGAGGAAGTTCCCTTTTATACACAATGTAGCCCCTAGGCTTTAGAATCGATAGGCAAGCCCCAAGCCAAACATCTGGCGGATCTGCACGCGCGGGACGAGCTTTCCGTTATCGTCAGGAAGGCGCTGGTCGTCGTCATAGATCATCGTAAATTGCGCACGCGCCGTAAGGAAGCTACTCAACTTGAAATCGAGCAAGAGGTCATAGTTGATATCAATGTTCTGCGGCTTGTCGAGATAGTTAGAGAAGAGTTCCAACTTGGTGTTGAGCCCCAAGAAGTTGTTGAAGAAGGCGTTGATGTAGTTCAACTTGACGTATCCACCGAGCTCGGTGCGGAGGTTCTCGCCCGCCTTGGAGCGTACGCCCACTGCGTCAAACTCCGCCGCCTTTACCCCGAACGCCCCTGCGTCGGCAAGCGTCTGATTGTTAACGATCGTCCAACGGGCGGTAAGCGGGGAGATCATCGCCGAGAAGTGATTGTCTGGCTTGTAGGTCGCCCCCAACGAGAGTTGGATGTAGAGCGGCGCAGCAAAGTCAGAGATCGCGTGCTTTGTGTCGGGGTATTTATACCCTTCGCTAAACTGGGTCTTTACGCCAAAGAGACCGCTGTAGTACCAACTTTGCGAGGCTTTGTAGCCGTACTGTGAGGCGAAGTCAATTTTGTCGAGGTTCTTAATCACGGTTTGTGTGCCCTGTTTGGTAACTCCATAACCGAGATCGAGGGTGTTTTGCCAGAGTTGTTTCGACTTCTGGTATTTCAAATCGAGGAGCATAGAGGCTTCGCCGCTGAGCGTATTTTCGCCCCCAGCGACCCAGTTGGTAAGGGTCACTTGGTTGACCGTTGCGGCGAGGTTGCCCGAGAAGACCCATGCGCTATCTTGCGATAAGACCACGCCTTGTGCCTGTGCACCAGCCGTTACGAGCAACAGCGCTGCTGCCACAAGAAAGGAAACTTTGTTGTTTCTCATTTGTTCGTATTAAGTAATGTGTTACCCCCCCGTATACGCAAAGGAGGGCAATGCGGTTGCAGCGCCAAGGGCGCGCGACGCCTGTGCAAGCGGTCTATAGCGGATGGGGGGGCGCTATGTTGCTGGCAAGGGCGCTCCTAAAAAGAGCGGACGTTTTTTTGCGAGCTCGTCAAAACACCGCTCGTTTGGCGTGACGGACCGCCCTTAGACCCCAACCCGATTACCCCACAACAAGATCTGAAGACGCGGCGCAAAGCGGAAACCGTGACGGAGGCATAACTCGAGGGTAAGAGGCGTCGTCTGAGCTAGCGCCTCTGGCGTCGCCCCAAGAGGCATAAGCATCACCGTATCTGTTGCGCGAAGGCAGAGCGGGTCTAGGAAGCGTAGGAGCGCGCCCTCGTCAGTTCGTTGCCCAATCACAAATTTCAACTGCACCCCAAGCGAGCTAGGCAACGCTGTCAACCACTGATTGATCACGGCAGGATACTCCCCTTCTGAAAGTAGATAACGAGGCAAAAAACAGGGGAAAAGCTTAGGCGAAAAACTCCACAAATCCACATAAGGGAGAAGCGCAGGTGCAAAACACGAGCCATTGCTCTCTACCGTCACATGCATCGGCGGTGTGAGGCGTCGGAGTTGTTCAAAGAACTCTACCAGCGCCCCCGCTTGCAAGAGGGGCTCGCCCCCCGTAACCACCAGATGGTTGATATTGCCTCGGTGTACCGCGATCTTTTCCACCAGCACCTCTGAGGCGACGAGGGTACTCTTTTGCGTCTGAAGCGCATGGGGCGTATCACAGGCCAGCCGTTCGCCCGAAGGGGCGATCCACTGGCAAGCCATGTTACACCCCGAAAGACGCAAGAAAAGGCTCGGCGTCCCCGCCAAAAGCCCTTCGCCTTGGATGGTACCCGCTAGGGAGAAACCCAGCGTAGTTTTCCCCTCAGGAACGCTAGGAATAGGAAAAAGCCCCTCAGGAGCTAAACGCAGGAGCGACATCCGTTGTCACAGCAACGGGTCTTCCACCCCCACAGTCGCAAAGGCACGCGCCCGCAAAAGGCAACTGTCACACACGCCACAAGGATGCTCGCCCCCACGATAACACGACCATGTGTGGGCATAATCGACACCAAGAGAGACACCCAAGGCTATTTCCTCGGCTTTGGTCTTGTGCAAGAACGGGGCACAAATCTCTATCGGCACGCCCCCCGTCAGGCGACGCTCTGTACCCTCATTGATCGCCTGTTGCATCGCCTCAATAAAGGCTGCACGACAATCGACGTAACCCGAATAGTCGGCTTCGCTCACGCCGATATAGATATAGCGCGCCCCGACACTCTCGGCAATGGAAGCCGCTATCGAGAGGAAGACCATGTTGCGCGCCGGCACGTAGGTGTTGGGCGTTGTGTCTCGCTCGAGGTTGCCCGCCTCTATCGGTTTCGCCCCGTTGGTGAGCGCGGAAGTATCCCACGCGGTAAACGAGAGGTCTACTTCGTAATGCTTTTTTACCCCGAGATGAGCGGCGTGCCAACGGGCACAACGCAACTCGCGATCGTGCAGCTGACCATAAAGAAAAGACAGCGCATAAAGCTCATACCCCGCGCGGTGTGCCCAATAGAGCGCCGTCGTGGAGTCTAAACCGCCCGAGAGTAAGACCACTGCTTTCTCTGCCATCAGCGTTGTGCGTTACGTAGCAATTCGCGCGCATTTTCTAGCGAAGCCTCCGTCACAGCTTCGCCACTGAGCAATTTTGCGAGCTCTTGCACACGCTCTTCTTCGCTCAAAAGACGGATGTGTGAGACCGTCTCCCCACTCTCGGAGTGCGCCTTGTAGACAAAGAAATGGTGTGTCCCCCTCGCCGCGATTTGGGGTAAGTGGGTAATGTTGAGGATCTGCCGATCTGTTGCCATGCGTTCTAGCATCACGCCCATTTGTGCAGCGACTGCGCCCGAGACGCCGGTGTCGATCTCGTCAAAGATGATGGTTGGTAACCCTTGTGAGTGTGCCATGATTGCCTTGAGGCTCAACATCACGCGCGCCATTTCCCCGCCCGAGGCGATGCGCGCCAAGGGTTGCGGCATAAGCTGTTGGGCTGCGGCAAAACGGAACTCCACGAGCTCAGCGCCATTTGGGGTCAAGGATTCTTGAGAGAGAAGCTCGACGACAAACTTCGCTTCGGGGATGCCGAGCTTGCGGAGGCTCTCTTCGATCTCGCTCGCTAGGCGTGGGGCGGCGGCTTGTCGCTTTTTCGTCAATTGGTCAGCCAAGTCGCGCAGGTCTTTCTCCACGCTTGCCAGCTGGGCTCTGAGTTCCTCGAGTTCAAAATCAAAGCCATCGAGGTGGGAAAGAGCCTCCTCGGTGGCGGCGGTGAGTGCTATCAGCTCCTCACAATCTTTGCAGTGGTATTTCTTTTGGAGGCGGAGCAACAACGCAAGCCGCTCTTCGACAGCCTCCAGCTCATGGCTATCTTCGGGGAAGTCTTTGAGCTCGCCCGCCATCTCCTGTGCCAAGTCGTGTAGCTCGACAGTCACCCCCTCGAGGCGCTCGACCAGCGCAGCCGCGTGAGGGTGGAAGGCACAGACCTTAGCCAATTTGGCTCGTGCCTCCTTCAGGGTAGTGAGGAGCGCGCCATCGCGATCTCCCTCCAATGCTGCGAGCCCTTCGCTATAAGCAAGCGCCAACTCCTCAGCGTGCGCGAGCGTGCGCTGCCGCTCCTCCAGCTGCTCGACTTCGCCTAGCTGGAGCTTTGCCCCGTGGAGATCGGCGAGACGCTCGGCAAGGTTTTCCCGTTCTCGCTCCAGCTGCTGGTGCTCACGCACCTTTTCCGCAATTGTGTGCTGTAGCGTCGTCCAACGAAGGTACCACGCCCCGTAGTCGGTCAGCAACTTAGCGTTATCGGCAAACGAGTCTAAGACCTCGCCCTGAAACGGCGCGTCTTGTAAGAGTAGGTTTGCGTGTTGTGAATGGATATCTATCAGCCTCTCCCCCAAGGCTTTGAGCTGCGCGAGGGTCACGGGAGTGTCGTTGATAAAAGCGCGCGACTTGCCCGAGGTTGCGACCTGTCGACGGACGATGAGTTCGTCAGCATACTCCATATCCTCGGCGTCAAAGAAAGCCTCGAGCCCATAGCCCTTGACGTCAAAGGTAGCCTCGACGACACACTGTTCTGCCCCCTGCTTGATGGCGGCGCTATCTGCCCGCGCCCCAAGGATGAGCCCAAGCGCCCCGAGCAGGATCGACTTTCCCGCTCCCGTCTCGCCGGTAATGATGTTGAATCCGGGGAAGAGGTCTAGGTCAAGATGCTCAATAAGGACGTAATGTTGGATGTGGAGGTGTCGGAGCATGAGCGGCTCGTCTAATTGGTGTCGTGTTGTTTGAGGAGGTCTTGATATTGCTGGGCGTTTTGACGATCGAGGTCGACTAGTATGTTTACCGCCTTTGCCTTTTCGCTAGCTGGGGACTTAGCAAAGACCCCTAGGAGCTCCTCGCGCTTAGCCTCGAGGAAGAGCTGTATGGCGAGCATATCGGCATCTGGACGCGCACGATAGACCTTCTGCACCTCCCCAATAGACTGTAAAATCGCCTCGCGCCCCTCGGGGATTTTGTCTGCCATAACATCCAATCCGCGACGGTGGTAGGTATACATCGCTCGGCGCAAACCGCGATACTTGTCGTTCATCATGTTCTCGACCATCCAGTAGCGGTTCTTCTTCGAGCTTTCGTAAGCCTTCCAGCCCTTTTCTGGGGCGTTTTGTGCGTTGTTGACCACCTGTTGCGCTTTCTCAAAGAACTCGGAGCCCCCTAGTGGGGAGAAGGTGTCATAGTCATAACCGAGGATCATGTAGACATAGAAAGCGAGGATGGCGGTCAGGTTGCTCTGGTGCGCCGCCTCGTTAAACTCCAGCTTTTCGTTTTCGATGTAGGTAAACTGGATGTTTTGGTCTAGGAAGTTGATAACGGGCGAGTGGTAAGATGTCCCAAAGATTGGGCGTCGGAGCTGGAGGTTCATCGTCCCCTTATACTCGTCGCCACTCTGCTCATTGAGGGTGAGGATGAGGGTACACTCGATGCGCTCGTTCTCGGCAAACTTGTTGGTTGTCCACGGCGTGTTGTTGAGGAACTCGTAAACCGATGACTGGAGGGTGTTGAAGACGTTGCGGTTTGTCCCCTGTATCTTCTGCGAGTTCAGCTGAAACGAACATTTCAACTCTTGGGCATGCCCCCCCCCACACACGAAAAGGGACAAGAAGAGAGGCAGTAGGAAAAGCGTGCAACGGTTCATGCCTTGCTTTCTTCGCGGTCCTCGTGAAAAGCCTCGCCGAGGATCAACTTTGCCACTCCTCGCGCGATAGCCTCGCCGAGGGCGCTCTTTTGCTCGAGCGGGCGCTCCTCTACACGTCCATCGGCATAGAGGAAGGTCGCTTTATTGGTCGGTGTGCAGAAGCCAGCATCGGGGTCTGCGAGGGTATTGAGGACACACATATCCATGTGCTTCGCATAGAGCTTTCGAAACCCATTTTCTACCCCCGTGCCTGTCTCAAGGGCAAACCCCACGAGCTTTTGACCGGGTCGTTTCTGCTCCCCCATGAGCTTGGCAATATCGGGGTTAGAGACTAGGGTAAGGTCTAACGTCCCCTCGCGGTGTGGGATCTTATGCTTGGCACGCTCGGCAGGCCGATAATCGGCCACGGCAGCAGCCATGACCGCCGCATCCATCTCGCGCCACATCAGCTCACAAGACTTCGCCATATCTTGCGCACTGATAATGGGATAGCGGAATATTGAGCTAAGGGGCAATGGGTAGTACTCACACGGACCAGAGACATAGTGCACATTCGCGCCCATAAACGCGAGGGCGTTGGCTATGGCTGCCCCCATGCGCCCACTCGAATGGTTGGAAATAAAGCGTACAGGGTCGATCGCCTCTCGCGTCGGACCCGCCGTTACCAAGATGTTACGTCCTTCGAGCGGAACTGCTCGTGGGGAGGCCGAACGTGTGTAGCAGTTTAATACGATCTTGAGAATTTCTTCGGGCTCAGCCATCCGCCCCTTCCCTTCGAGCCCTGAGGCAAGGAATCCCTCGTCGGGGTCGATGAGGTGCACCCCCATGTCCATCAACTTTTCGAGGTTTTCTTGTGTGACGTCGCAGTCATACATTTCACAATCCATCGCTGGAGCAACGAAGGTCTCCGCTTCTCGCGTAGAGAGAAAGGTCGTGAGCAAGAGGTTATCGGCGATGCCATGCACCATTTTGGCAATGGTGTTGGCCGTCGCCGGCGCGATGACAAAGGCATCAGCCCATTCGCCCAAGGCTATATGGCTGTTCCACGCCCCATTGGTCGGGTCAAACCCCTCCACAAAGACGGGGTGTTGTGAGAGGGTAGCGAGAGTAAGCGGGGTAATAAACTGAGTGGCAGCGGGTGTCATGACGACGCGCACCTCACAACCATTCTTGATAAAGAGTCTCACGAGGTGTGCCGTCTTATAGGCCGCAATGCCCCCCGTGACGCCCACCAAAACATGCTTTGGGAAAGCCATGCCCGCCAGATGATTTACAACGCCGCCTCCGGCGTCTCAGCGAGCCCCGTTGTCGAGGTAGCGCGCTGTTCGCGTTCCACGTCCTCCTCACTCAGTTCTTTCACCGTGAGCCGCCCCATAACATACTCTTGGGTTGCGAGCAACACAGGTTTAGGCAGCCGCTCATAGGTGCGACTGAGCTCGATTTGTTCCTCATTACGGAACTCCTCTTTTTCTGGGTTGTCTTCGGTATACGAGACCGCGATGAGCTGTGTATTCAATTCGTGCTTAAGCTCTTGGCTAATCTCGTCGGCACGCTTGGCTATTGCCACCGTGGTCGCATAGATATTGTTTAAAGAGAGCTTCTTTGCCAAATCCATCACATTTTGGGTGCGAGTGTCGGCAGGAGCGTGTAGATTGCGATAAGCTTGGAGCTTTTCCATAGATTCCATGGTCTCTTCTCTCTTGTAGGCTAGTAGTGATTAACGAAGCGATTCGGGTATCAA
Source organism: uncultured Bacteroidia bacterium (assembly GCA_938040915.1). Taxonomy (GTDB): domain Bacteria; phylum Bacteroidota; class Bacteroidia; order Bacteroidales; family CAJPTX01; genus Bacteroides_D. Next base: position 31,062 of record CALHZE010000248.1, read on the forward strand.
CGAGCTATCGGGCGTATACCCGAGGTATTTCATCGAAGCGAGGTAATAGCCGAGCACCTCGCGCGCATTACGCGCCGTTGGGAACTCGCTAATGTAGGAGAGCGACTCGTCGACCGTCTGCTGGTAGCGCTCGCGCCGCTTGCTCTCTACGCTATTGAGGGCATAGAGGTAATGGCTCTTGACGAGCAGGAAATACTCTTCCTCTCTGTAGGGCGATACGGGGTATTTCTCTAGTGCGCGCTTAAAGGCCGTGACCGCCGCTTTGTACATATCCATCTTGTAGTAGAGTCGTGCAGCCTCAAACTCTTTTCGGAGCAACTTCTCATAGAGGGTTTTCAGATAGCGGTCAGCCTCCGCGACGCGGTCACTTTTCGGGTAAGCTTGTTTGAAGGCATTGAAGCCCTCGATCGCCTTGTGTGTATAGTCTTGATCAAGGGCGGGTCGTGGAGAGACAAGGTAATTGCAATAGGCAGTGTTGTAGGTAGCCTCTTCTACGAAGGGGCTACGGGGGTAATTTGCCGCGAGCTGTTCGAACCCATAGCCCGCAAGTCCATAGTCCCCTTCTTGGAAATAGCACTTGGCGAGGTAGTAATGTACCGAATCGGCTCGTTGTGTAGCGCGCGACATCGGCAAGACGCGCTCGAGGAGCTCCTTAGCCTTGGTAAACTTTCCTCGCTCGTAGTACTGCATTGCTGCTGCATACTGCCGCTCGGTATCGGTGCTTTTGAGCAACTTCTCGTAGGAGTTGCACCCCGTAAGGTAAATCAAGCTGAAAAGAGCGATGACGCCCATAAACCTCCTCATATTCGTCTAGCGGATATCATACAGACATACTACGCGCAAAGGTAAGCATTTATTACATCGCACAATGTAATAAATGCTTACACACACGGAGCAAGCTCTTTAGAGATAACTCCTCAATTTTTGACGGTTACACACCACAATCTCTTGACGGCTAAGCTCGATAGCACCGTCAGCAACCATCTCCCCAAGGGTGCGCGAAAGAGAGGGGCGTTGCACCCCGAAGTATTCGGCAAGTTGGCTTTGCGTACGATGTAGGTGAAGGATATTTTGTTCCTCCGAGGTGTTTTCCAAGAGGTATATCGCAAGCTTCATGCGCAGGCTACGGATTGAAAGCATCTGCACCTTTTGCGAAAGAAAGACAATCATATTCGCATTGATACGGAGCATATTCTGTAGCAACTTCGCATTCCGCATCATCTCTTCCTGAAGGGTTGTCCGTGGGATGAGAAAGAGCACCGTCGGTTCTAATGTAATGACATCCACGGGGAAGATATTTCGGTTTGCAAAAAGAAATGCCGGCGCAAGAGGGATTACGGGCGCAAGAGTCTCAATTTCCAAGATATTGTCGTCGCGAGTCAGCATCGCCGTGCGTACAAGCCCCGAAACCAGTAAGTAAAGATGATTGATGGGCGTCCCCTGTCTCACAACATACTCCCCTTTTTCAAACTCCTTGATATCTGACACACAATGCTCTACGAACACCTCTATTTCCGAAGGCAACATTTCGGAGAAAAGGGGACAAGAGGCTAAATCATACTGCAACATAGACCGATTTTGCTACTTCGCTCCAACAGACGATTGGCGAGGAAACTGATAATAACGAATTATTACTACTGAATATAAATTACGCCCCCACGAGAGGATGTAACCGTGGTTACTCTTTTCCCTTTTCGCTCAGGATACCTTTGCGCCAAGAAAAAATACACATCGTAATACCAGACGAAAATGGAAAGCATGTTTTGTTACCAGTGTCAAGAGACCGCTAAGAACCAAGGCTGTACCATCAAAGGGGTTTGCGGTAAAACCGCCGACGTTGCAAACTTACAAGATTTGCTCCTTTATCTCTGCAAAGGGCTCTCTTTCTATACGGTACGTTTGCGAGAAAAGGGCGTAGAGATGCCTCAAATCAACCGCTTTATAGCGAATGCGCTTTTCATGACCATTACAAACGCAAACTTTGACGCGCAACGTTTTATCGATTCGATACGCGAAGCGCAGGCTTTGCGTACAGTCGCACGCGAACGGTTGGTTAGCGCAGGCGGCTCTTTGGAGGGGATAGTGCACGACGCAGCACTCTGGGTAAGTAACACCGAAGAGGAGATGCGTGCGAAAGCTCCCCACGTGGGTGTTTTGACAACCGAAAACGTTGATGCTCGTTCGCTGCGAGAGCTCTCTATCTACGGACTAAAGGGTATGGCTGCTTACGTAGAACATGCCTTCAACCTCGGTTTTGAAGACGAGAAGATTTATGCCTTCATGCAGCGCTGTTTGGTAGCAACAACCGATGACACATTAACCGCCGATCAGTTAACCGCTTTGGTCTTAGAGACTGGGAAATTTGGGGTAGAGGCAATGGCGCTGTTGGATAAGGCCAATACGACCTCATACGGGCATCCTGAGATCTCGCACGTGAACCTAGGGGTGCGTAAAAACCCTGGCATCCTGATTAGTGGGCACGATCTGAAAGATATGGAGGAACTCTTGAAACAGACCGAAGGGACAGGTGTAGATGTCTATACTCACAGCGAAATGCTACCAGCGAACTACTACCCAGCCTTTAAGAAGTATAAACACTTTGTGGGCAACTATGGGAGCTCGTGGTGGCATCAAGTAGAAGATTTTGAGAATTTCAACGGCGTCGTCCTCTTCACCACAAACTGTATCGTTCCGCCACGTAAAAGCTACATCGATCGGGTGTATACGACGGGAGCATCGGGCTACGAAGGGTTTAAGCATATTCCAGACCGTAAAGATGGTAAACCGAAAGACTTCTCCGCCCTTATCGAACATGCGAAGCGCTGTGCTCCGCCCAAGGAGATAGAAACTGGCGAGATTGTGGGCGGCTTTGCGCACAACCAAGTCATCGCACTAGCCGACAAAGTCGTAGAGGCCGTGAAAAGCGGAGCGATTCGCCATTTCTTTGTCATGAGTGGTTGCGACGGACGCATGGGGGCTCGTAACTACTACACAGAGTTTGCAGAAAAGCTCCCCAAAAACACCGTCATTTTGACCTCTGGGTGTGCGAAGTACCGCTACAATAAGCTCAAGCTGGGCGATATCAACGGGATTCCGCGCGTACTAGACGCAGGACAGTGCAACGATAGCTATTCGCTCGTTTTAATAGCGATGGCGCTCAAAGAGGCTTTCGGCTTGGAGAGCATCAATCAGCTTCCGCTGAGCTATAATATTGCGTGGTATGAACAGAAGGCCGTTATCGTATTGCTTGCGCTACTTTACCTAGGCGTTAAAAACATTCACGTGGGTCCGACCCTACCTGCCTTCTTATCGCCTAATGTAGCTAAGGTGCTTGTGGAGCAGTTCGGCATCGCGACCATCTCGACCGTGGAGGAAGATTTGAAGCTCTTCTTGGCTTAAAGGAGCGTTCCATCAAATGACTGATGAACACACAGCGTTGTACCCGTAAATTCAGTCATCCGCAGTCTATAACGCATGAGTAAGCATCAGATATCCACAGAATGATTCTGTTCCAATCCGCATTATAAGACTGCACCCGCAGCTTACTCTCTTGTTCTTGTAGCCTATGCTTTTTTGTATGCTAACATAGACTGTGAGGAAATCCTCGAAAAGGACATGGTTCGTGTTCCTCCTTATTCACATTGGGAAGGACACGAACCATCGCTCTATCCCAAAATAGATGAGCCCAGCAAGGCTGGGCTACGGTCTCTAATATCCTTAGAGTTGTGAGTAGAGGACGGGCATAACTGCCCAAAATACTACACTAAAAAGGGCGCGGCACATAAGTGCCACGCCCTGTCATCTCAAAACGACTTACTGCGATCTGCTTTACGACCGGTAGTCTACTTACTTCGCCAACGTGATGACGCCCGTGGGGCAGACATCAGCGCAAGACCCACACTCGGTGCAGAGGTTCGGATCAATCTTATAGATATCCCCTGCGCTAATTGCTTCTACGGGGCACTCGCCCTGGCAAGATCCACATGCTACACACCCGTCACCAATTACGTATGCCATTGTATTTCCCTTTCCTATTAGTTCGTTTCAAATGTTTTGACACCGCAAATGTAGTAGGAGATTTTTACCCACAATAGCCAAAAATGGGGATAGACGCTATTTGTAATCAAATCGGTTATTTTAAATAAGCGCGAGCCCAGCTGTAGACTGGGCTCGCATGTTTTATTTCGAATGGTTATTTAGAACGACGGGGCGTTTTTTATAGTCATTCTAGGCGGCGGAGATCCCTAAATTAAGGGATTTGAGCTCTCATAAAAGAGGAAATCCATGAGGAGGTCGTGTGGTTCGCACGGGACGGAGCTGACCATCTGCTCTCTCAAACAAACGCCCACGCGTGTGGCATTCGGCATTTGTGGGAAAAGGCGATCATAGTAGCCGCGCCCCCGCCCGAGTCGATGTTTCGCTAGGTCAAAAGCGACACCTGGCACCACCACCAAGTCGACCTCTGAGGGGTCGACGCGTTGTGTCCCGCGGGGTTCGAGGATGCCAAACGGAGGCTGTGATTGCAGACACTCAGGGCCCGTATACTCATAAAGCTCGAGGTCGTTGCCGTTTACCACGGGGAGCAATATGCGCTTTGAGGTCGTTTCGAGCCAATAATTGACTATCTC